>JAEYVD010000769.1 GCA_023432075.1 Pseudomonadota bacterium
TACCGCCTTTTCTGAAGGGCAAGGGCGAAGGCTGGGTAACGGCTGAATACGGCATGTTGCCGCGGGCCACGCACACGCGCGGCGACCGCGAGGCCGCGCGCGGCAAGCAAAGCGGCCGCACGCAGGAGATCCAGCGCCTGATCGGACGCAGCCTGCGCGCCGTGTTCGACATGAAGGCGCTGGGCGAACGCACCCTGCACCTGGACTGCGACGTGCTGCAGGCCGACGGCGGCACGCGCTGCGCCAGCATCACCGGCGCTTGGGTGGCGGCCGCCGACGCGGTGGCGCTGCTGATGAAGCGCGGCGACCTGGCCGCCAATCCGATCCGCGACGCCGTGGCCGCGGTGTCCGTGGGCCTGGTGCGCGGTCAGGTGGTGCTGGATCTGGACTATCTGGAAGATTCGGCTTGCGATGCCGACGTGAACGTCATCATGACGGGTAGCGGCGCCTTCGTGGAAGTGCAGGGCACCGGCGAAGGCGCCACGTTCACGCGCGCGGAGCTGGACACGATGCTGGTGCTGGCGGAGAACGGCATCGCTAATCTGGTGAAGGCGCAACGCGCTTCGCTGGCGTAAGCCGCCACGCGCCTTGTGCGCCGTGCGAACACGGTGTCTGACACCCTGGTGAGACAGCCGGCAACTGACGGTTGTGCCCGCAGGGTGTCAGACACCTTGCAGAGACGCCCGCATTACCGCGGCAGCAGCGTCTCCACCTTGTCCAGCTTTTCCAGCCCCCAGATCGTCGCGATCAGGCCGCGCAGTTCCTGCTCTGTCGCCGCGTCGGCGTAACGGCCCAGGCTGAGCGTCTTGTCCTCGATTTCCGGGCGGCTGAGCGTGTTGCCGGGATCGCCCTTCGGTTCGTCCACGCGGCCATGCAGCACGCGACCGTCGCGGGTGTAGACCGTGACCTTGCCGATCCAACGTTGCGGATAGGCGCCGTCGACTTCCGGGTCGAGGGCCATTTCGACCTTGCCGCGGAAGGCAGCCACGCCCGGGTCGTCCAGGCCCGCATCGAATTCCGCCAGGCCGGCCCGGCCCTGGCGCGCAATCAGCGCCAGCACCGTCCCCATCGAGAACTTGGACTGGTGCACCGTCTGCGGATTGACAACCGGGCCCAGCACGTCGATGGCGCCCTGATGGACATGCGCCACGACGCGCTCGACGTCGGCCTCGGTGAGGTCGTTGTCGCGCAGCGCCTGTTGCAGCGCGTCTGCCGCCGGATGCGTGTGCCGGCACGAAGCATGGAATTTGAATGAGGTCTCGGCCAGCGCCCAGCGCTGACCGAGGCGGTCGCACAGGCGGCTGGGATCGGCGTCCGTGGACATGCCGGCCGCCATGCCTTGAGGGCCTTCCAGGATGTGGCGGGCGCCCGTGAAGCCTTCACGCGCCAGGTAGGCGGCGGTGATGCCGTCGGCCGCGGCCTTGGCGGTGTGCAACTGTTTGGAGTCCGCCGCATCGCGCAGGAACTCCCACAGCCCGGCGGCTTGCGTGCCCGCCGAGCCCAGCGCGTGCAGCATCTGTTCGGGGGACAGGCCCAGCAGCCGGCCCGTGGTGACGGCGGCGGCCAGCGTGCCCGCCGTGCCGGTGGTGTGGAAGATCTTGTAGTGCGACCGCCCGAGGAACTCGCCCACGCGAATCCCGACTTCATAGCCGGCCACGGCGGCGGTAAGCACATCGCGGCCCGACGATCCCAGCGCCTGCGCAACGGCCAGGGCAGGGGGGAACACCACGGCGGCCGGGTGAAAGACCGAGCCATTGTGCACGTCATCCTGTTCGACCACGTGCGCGGCGGCCGCGTTGACCATGGCGGCAAAAAGGGGTGTGGTGCGGCGGCGGGTGATCAGGACTTCGCTGGGGCCGTCAGCCGGACCCATCGCAGCGGCATAGCGGGCGATCGCCTGGACGGCGCGCGCCGAGGCGCCGGCCAGGATGGACGCCAGGCAATCGAGCAGCAGGTCTTCGGCGCGGCGCAGCACCGGGGCGGGGATGTCTTCGTAGCGCAGGTTGGCGGCAAAGGCGGCGAGTTCGGCGCTCAGGTGCGGAGTGTCTTTGTCTGCGGTCATGTCGGAAGTTGGCATGTCAGAAGGAGCGGGGCAGGCCCAGGATGTGTTCGGCGACGTAGGACAGGATCAGGTTCGTCGAAATGGGGGCCACCTGATAAAGGCGCGTCTCGCGGAACTTGCGCTCGACGTCGTATTCGGTGGCAAAGCCGAAGCCGCCGTGGAACTGCAGGCAGGCGTTCGCCGCTTCCCAGGACGCGTCGGCGGCCAGCAGCTTGGCCATGTTGGCCTGGGCGCCGCAGGGTTCGTGGGCATCGAACAGGCGGCAGGCCTCGTAGCGCATCAGACTGGCCGCTTCGACGTTGATGTGCGCGCGCGCGATGGGAAACTGCACGCCCTGGTTCTGGCCGATGGGGCGGCCGAAGACCATGCGTTCCTTGGCGTATGCGGTGACCTTGTCGACGAACCAGTAGCCGTCGCCGATGCACTCGGCGGCGATCAGCGTGCGTTCGGCGTTCAGGCCGTCCAGGATGTACTTGAAGCCCTTGCCTTCTTCGCCGATCAGGTTTTCTTCCGGGATTTCCAGGTTGTCGAAGAAGAGCTCGTTGGTCTCGTGATTGACCATGTTGGGGATCGGGCGGATCGACATGCCGTGCTTGACCGCATGGTGCAGATCGACCAGGAAGATCGACATGCCCTCGGACTTGCGCGTGACCTGATCGAGGGGCGTGGTGCGCGCCAGGAGGATCATCAGGTCCGAATGCTGCACGCGCGAGATCCAGACCTTCTGGCCATTGATGACGTAGCGGTCGCCGCGCTTGACGGCGGTGGTCTTGATCTTGGTGGTGTCGGTGCCGGTGGTGGGTTCCGTGACGCCCATCGACTGCAGCCGCAGTTCGCCGGCGGCGATGCGGGGCAGGTATTCGCGCTTCTGGGCCTCGGATCCGTGGCGAAGGAGGGTGCCCATGTTGTACATCTGGCCGTGGCACGCGCCGGAGTTGCCGCCGCTTCGGTTGATCTCTTCCATGATGACCGAGGCTTCGGTCAGGCCCAGGCCCGAGCCGCCGTATTCCTGGGGGATCAGGG
>JAEYVD010000834.1 GCA_023432075.1 Pseudomonadota bacterium
CCAAGGTCGACATCATGCACATCCCCTATAGCGGCGCCGCGCCGGCCATCAATGATCTGGTGGGCGGGCAGGTCGATATGGCCGTCCTGAACCTGGCGGCCAGCGTGCAGTTCATCCGCAGCGGCAAGCTGAAGGCCCTGGCGTATGCCAACCCCAAACGATCGGCCCTGTTTCGCGATGTGCCCACCTTGGCTGAAGCAGGGGTGAGCGGCGCTGAATCGGCGTCGTGGTACAGCCTGGCCGCGCCCAAGGGCACGCCGCAAGCGGTGCTTGAGAAACTGAACAAGGCCGTGCAGGCCGTGAACCAGTCGCCGGAGTATCGCAAGCTGATGGATGCTCAGGGTGTGGAGCTTTGGACCCTGACGCCGCAGGAAGCCACCCAATACGTGGAAAAAGACCAGCTTGCGATGCGCAAGCTGGTGGACAGTGCTGGTCTGACGAAGAAGTAAGGCGCGCGGGGGGCGGCGGACTTGCGCTTCACCCCAGCGCGCTAAGCCGCCGGATCGCAACCAGCGTCTCTTGAACCAGGCGCTGCATCAATTCGGCGGCCGGCACCAAGTCGCCGATCAGTCCCGCGCTTTGACCGGCTTCCACCTTGCCGAGGTCGACATTGCCTTCCAGCGCGGCCTGCTTCAACGTGCTTTGCGCGAACAACCCGTCCAGCGCTTCGTCGCTGCTGGTGCGTTCGGCGTTCAGGTACTGCTGTGCAAAAGCGTTGCGCAGCATGCGTACCGGCGAGCGGCCGCGGCCGACCAAGGTGGTATCGCTGATGCCGGCGGCCATCACGGCCGCTTTGTAATCGGCGTGTACGCTCGCCTCGGGCGTCAGCAGGAAGCGCGTTCCCAGTTGCGCGCCAGCCGCGCCCAGGCACAACGCCGCCGCAATGCCGGCGCCGTCCGCGATGCCGCCTGCGGCGACGACGGGCAGGTCCACGCGCTGCACCGTTGCACGCAGCAGGACCTGTGTGGTGATCTCGTCAGGGCCAGGGTGCCCGCCGGCTTCCAGGCCCACCGCGATCACGCCATCCACACCAGCCGCTTGGGCTTTCTCGGCGTGGACGGGGCTGGCAATGACCTGCAGCCATTTCATCCCGGCATCGTGCACGCGGGCCAGATGCTCTTTCGGCCCGCCTTGCGAGGCAATAATGATCGGTGCGCCTTCGGCGATGGCGATGTCCAGATGTTCGCGCGCGCGCTTGTTGTACAGCGGGATGTTGACCGCGTAGGGCGCGTCGGTCAGGGTGCGCAGCTTGCGCAGCGCGGCTTGCAACGCCTCCGGGTACATCGGGCCGGATGCCACCACGCCCAGGCCGCCGGCGGCCGACACGGCGGCCGCCAGTTCCGCGTTGGAAGACGCCCAGCTCATGCCGGCTTGAATGATGGGGTATCGGATACCCAGAAGATGGGTCAGCGGGGTTTGCAAGGTCATGATGGCGTCTCGTCCGAAAGCAACCATTCTCGGACAAGTCGTTGATTTAATCAACTAATTCGCAACGTCACCCCGTCAAATTCACCGTCGCCCCATGACGAACCACACGCTTGGCCAAATCCCCGCCCACCCAGTAAGCCAGCTCTGCCGGATGCGCAATATCCCAAACGACAAAATCCGCCACCTTGCCCGCCTCCAGCGTCCCGCGCGTCGCTGACAAGCCCAACGCCCGGGCCCCATTCGCCGTCACGCCCGCCAGCGCTTCCTCCGGCGTCATCCGGAACAATGTGCACGCCATGCTCAGCATCAAGCGCAGCGACTGCACGGGCGACGTTCCGGGATTCAGATCCGTCGAAATGGCGATGGGTACGCCGTGTTGGCGCAGCAGATCCACCGGCGGTAATTGTGTCTCGCGCAGCGCATAGAAGGCCCCAGGCAACAGCACCGCCACCGTTCCCGCTTTGGCCATTGCCCGCACATCCGATTCGGTCAGGTATTCGAGATGATCCGCTGACAGCGCCCCATGGCGCGCCGCCAGACTTGCGCCGTGCAGCGAAGACAGTTGCTCGGCATGCAGCTTCACGGGCAAGTTCAGCCGTGCCGCCGCCTGAAACACGCGTTCCACCTGAGCGGGCGTGAACGCCAGATGTTCGCAGAAGGCGTCGACGGCATCGACCAGGCCCTCCGCCGCCAGGGCGGGCAGCATGCGCTGAGCGACTTCTTCAATGTAGTCGTCGGGTCGGCCTTGGAACTCGGGCGGCAGCGCGTGTGCGGCCAGGCAGGTTGCCTGCACGGTCAGGGGCAGCGTCTGGCCCAGGTGACGGGCCACGCGCAGCATCTTACGTTCGTTTTCCAGATCGAGCCCATAGCCGGATTTGATCTCCAACGTGGTGACGCCGTCGCGCAGCAAGTGCAGGGCGCGGCGGCGGGCGCTGGCGTAGAGCTCGTCTTCGGACGCTGCGCGCGTGGCGCGGACGGTGCTGGCGATGCCGCCGCCTTGGGCGGCGATGGTAGCGTAGTCGACGCCTTGCAGGCGTTGTTCGAATTCCCGGCTGCGGTCGCCGCCGAACACCAGGTGGGTATGGCAGTCGATGAGGCCGGGCGTGACCCAGGCGCCGCCCAGGTCATGCACGTGCGCGGCGTCGACGTTGGGCAATTCGGCCTCGGGACCGATCCACTCGATGCGCTCGGCGCGGGTCACGATGGCTGCGTGTTCGATGATGGAATACGCGCCACCGGCCATCGTGGCCGCGTGGCAATGTCGCCAGACTTGTCTCATGCACTTCTCCTTCAGGCAGCTGCCTGCCAGGGGATTGCCCAGGCAGGCGCCGCGTCGATCAATCCGAGCCCTGCGTCACCAGCACGGGGTCGCCGCCGCCGGGGCG
>JAEYVD010000855.1 GCA_023432075.1 Pseudomonadota bacterium
CCAAGGTCACGCTCGAGGCCGGCACCGATATCGGCGGCGAAACCTGGGACATCGCCATCGTGCCCGGCAAGCGCACGACCGTCGAATCCGTGAACCTGGCGTTCACGGGCCGCATCACGCGTCCCGAGTACGCGCAGCGCGTGCAGCGGCTGCGCGACGACTGGGGCCTGCGCAAAGGGCAGCCCTTCATCAACAGCGACTGGAACCGTGCCAAGGCAACGCTGCTGGACGACGTGTCCACGCGCGATTTCCTGCTGGCGCGCATGACGTCCTCGCGCGCCGACATCGACGCGGACAACGCGGTCGCGCATCTGCATGTCACCATCGACAGCGGGCCGCAGGTGCGCATGGGCGAACTCAACACGCAGGGCTTGAAGCGGGTGCCCGAAACGCTGATCGACCGCTACGTCCGCTATAACGTGGGGGCCGCGTTCGACCAGAACCGGCTCGATCAGTGGCAGCAGGACCTGCAATCGACCGCCTTCTTCCGCGGCGCGTTCGTCTCGCTGCAGGAGCCTCCCAGCCAGACCGACCAGCCCACGGACCCAATCTCGGACCGCGCCCGCGGCCCCGGAACCGAAGACGCCGCCGCGGCTGCGCCGGCGGGCGATCCCACGGTGTCGGGCGGATTGCCCCCGCCGCCCGCGCAGTTCGACTCGGACGGCGAAATCACGCTGCCCGTGCAGGTGCGGGTGGTCGAGGCGCCGCCCAAGCGCTTTTCCGCGTCGATCGGCGTGGACGACGAGGCCGGGGTGCGGGTGGAGTCCCTGTATCGCCAGAACGTCGTGTTCGGCCAGCCCGTCACGATGGAAACCGGCTTCGGCGTTGACCGGCTGCGCCAGCGCGCCTTCATGGACATCCTGCTGCCGCCGTCCGAGCGCGGCTATCGCGATTCCTTCGGAATCCTGGCGGACCGCTCCGACATCCAGGGACTGGAAGTGACCCGCTACGCGCTGGGCGCCACCCGAACGCAGGAGCGCAAGGGCGCGGGCGACAGCCGGGTCGAATACGAAACGCGATACGGCGTGCTGCTGGCGCAGGACCACGTCAAGATCGACGGCGGCGACAGCTACACGTTGCCCACCATCACCACCACGGCCGAGTGGCTGCGGCGCGACGTGGACAACAAATACGATCCGCGCGAGGGCAACCTGATTTCGGTGGGCGGCGGCGTCGGCGTCACGCTGGACACCGGCGAGCCCTATACGCGCCTGCGGCTGCGCGGCCAGAAATGGTGGCCGATCGGCAAGCTGGACGTGCTGATGATCCGCGGCGAAGTCGGCCGCGTGTGGTCCAACGGCGACGTGCAAGTCCCCGACGACTTTGGCTTCCGGACGGGCGGGGCGCGCTCCATTCGCGGCTACCGTTACCAGAGCATCGGCGTGCACCGCGACAACGCCGTGGTGGGCGCGCCCACGCTGCTGGTGGGCAGCATCGAATACGACCATTATTTTGACGAGCGCTGGGGCATGGGCGTGTTCGTGGATGCGGGCGATGCCGCCGAATCGTTCGGCGACATGAAGATGTCCGTGGGCTACGGCGTCGGCGCGCGCGTGCGTACGCCGGCCGGCCCGCTGTTTCTGGACTTGGCCTACGGCCAGCGCGAACGCGACCTGCGCCTGCATTTCTCGCTGGGGATCGCGTTTTGAAGTTCGTGCGTAAATTTCTGCGCCATGTGCTGGTGTGGTGGCTGCCCGGGCTTGCCATGCTGGCCGCGCTGGCGGCCGGATTCATCTTCTGGCTCGTGGCTTCGCAGAACGGCACGCGCCTGCTTCTGACGACGGCCGCGCAGCAGCTGGAAGGCCAGGCGCTGGACGTGAATGGTTCGCTCCTGCGCGGGGTGACCGTGGGCCAGCTGACGTTGACGGCCGGCGGCACGCACATCGATATCCATGATCTGGACCTGGCCGTGCATTGGCGCGCGCTGGGCGACCGGCTGCTGCACGTGCGTAATCTTTCGGCCAGTTCGGTGCGGGTGGACGTGGTGTCCACGCCCGAGGTGCCGCCCGCCGAGGACAACGGCGAACCTTTCACCTTGCCCAAGCTGCCGGTGACCATCGCCGTGGACCGGCTGGCGTTGGGCGATTTCCAGTTCACGCAGGATGGCCAGCCGCTGCCTGTGACCTTGAACGACCTGAACGCCACGTTCGCCGCGAGCCAGCAAGGCGCGCAGTTGCGTATCGCCAGCCTGCGGGTCGGACACGAAGTGGGCGAGGCCGATGTGACGGGCCAGGCGCAATTGCAGGACCTGGCTGATCCGTGGCCGTTCGCGGCGCGCCTGGACGTGACGGCGCGCGGCGCGGGTCCCGACTCCCCGTTGTGCCAGGCCGACCGGTTGAGCGGCGTGTTCGGGCCGGTGGCCGGGCAGGGGCAGCCCGGCGCCAAGGCCGGCGAACCGGTGAAAAAGGTGGAAGCGCCCAAGGCACAGAACGGCGCGAAGCGCGCAGGCGCGCGTGCGGCGGATGCGGGGGGCAAGGGCGCGAAGGGCGCAACTGCCGTCAAGCCGGCAGCGGCGGCCAAGTCCCCTGCCGACGCCGCGCAAGGCGACAAGAGCAACAAGGACAAAACCGAGCCCGCGGCGCCGGCGATGGGCCCGCCCGCGCCCACGTGCCTCGTCGTGCTGCGCGCCGACGCCGCCGGATCCCTCGACGGCATTCAGGCGAAGGTGGACGGCACGGGTTCGAATTTGGTGCTGGATGTGGTGGCCGATCTGGCGCCGCGCACGGCGCTGGTGCTGCGCAGCGCCCGGGCGCGCGCGCAACTGCCGGACAAGTCCACGCTGGCCGCGCAGTTTGACCTGCAGGCGGGCGACGCGCCGGGGCGCAACCGGATCGTCGGCACGCTGGACGCGCAGCGGCTGGACCTTGCGCCGTGGACGGGCCCTGCCATTCCGCCGGCGCTGCTTACCGTACGCGCCGATGTACAGGCCGATATCGAGAACCTGAGCGAGCTGCGCCATGCGGCCGTCAATCTGCGGTTTGAAGAAGGCAGCCGCTGGAACCGGCAGGCGCTGAGCGGGAATCTGAAGGCGCAGGTGGACGTCGCTGCGGCAGCCGGTGCTGCGGAAGCCGGTGCTGCGCCAGCCGATGCCGCGGCAGCCGGTGCTGCGCAACCCGCTGCTGCGACCAATGCCGCGGCGACAGGCTCCCCGCCGGCGCCTGCCCGCAGCGCCGCGCCGGATCCGTCGGTAGACCCGCTGGCCGGTCTGCGGATCCACGACCTGGACGTGGATTTGCGGCTGGGCCGCAACCGCGTGCGCGCGACGGGCGAATTGGGCGCGGCAAACGGCGCGATCACGCTGGACGCCCAGGCCCCGCAGCTGGACGCCTTCTGGCCGGATGTGCCGGGCGGCGCGGAGGTGCGCGCCCGCATCGACGGCACGGTGGCCGCTCACCGCGGCGAGATCACCGCCAGCTACACGCCGCCCCGGCCCCGGCCGGGCATCATCGGGCA
>JAEYVD010000036.1 GCA_023432075.1 Pseudomonadota bacterium
TCCTGCCAGACGGCGTGCAGCGGCAGCACGGTGTACATCTTCTCGTGTTCGACGATGGACTTCATGAGCGGAAGCGAGTCGGCCTCGATCAGGGGCGCGATGGTGATCTTGCGTGCCCGCGCCAGGCCGTCCAGCGCGTTGCGCAGGCCATTGGGCGCGCCGGGCAGGATGAACGGCAGCCCGTCCAGTTGATCGAAGGTGACCTCGCCGGCCTGCGTGCGCGCATCGCCCGCCGCGCCGACCAGGTACGAATCCACGGACGCCAACGCCTGCTCGCCGGGCGGGCATTTGTCGCCGTAGCGGTACAGGATGGCGATGTCCACGCGGCTGTCGGTCAGCCATTCCTCGATCTGGCCGCTGGAGCCTTCCAGGATTTTCAGATGCACCTTGGGAAACTGCTGGCGCAGCCGCGAAAACAGCCGGCGGATAAGCGGGTGGGCGGTCGATGGCAACAGGCCCAGCGTGACCTCGCCGGCAGGTTCGCGGGCCTCGCCGTTCAGTTCCAGCTCAAGCCGTTCGGCGTCGCCCAGCAGCGTCTGCACCAGCGGGAACAGGCGCTCGCCCACTTCCGACAGGTTCACGCCGCGCCCCGTGCGGTTAAAGAGCCGCGCATTGCACTCGCGTTCCAGCGCATTGATGCGGCGGCTCAGCACCGACTGGTCCTGGTCCAGATACAGCGCCGCGCGCGTGATGCTGCCCAATTCCGCGATGGCCAGGAAGGCCCGCCATTTGTGAAGGTCGGCGGTCAGGTCCAGGCTCAGGCCCGTGGCTTTTGCGGATGGCATGGTCGATGGCGCAGGTCGGCAGTCGGTGGAATCGGCATTAGCGTACGGCAAAAGCGTGCGGGCATGGCGTTATTGCAAACCCAGCTTGCCGCGCTTGATGACCTCGCCCCATTTCTTCGATTCCGCCTCCATCAAGGCGCGATAGGCGTCGGGCGTCGTCGCGACGGGGATGGCGCCCTGGTCGATCATTTTCTGGCGCAGCACCGGGTCGGCCAGCGACTTGGCGATCGCGTCCGACATCTTGTCCACGATGTCCTTGGGCGTGCCGGTGGGCGCGATGATGCCGTAGTTGGATTCCACGACGATGCCGGGAAAGCCGGCCTCCTTGGTGGTGGGCACGTCGGGCAGACCCTCGAAGCGTTCCGGGCTGGCCACGGCCAGCGCGCGCAGCTTGCCGGCCTTGATGAAGCCCAGCGCGGCCGAGGCATCGCCGGGGAACATCTGCACCTCGTTGGACAGCAGTGCGGTCACCGCGGGCGCGGCGCCTTTGTAGGGCACGTGCATGATGTCGATGCCGGTCTGCTGCTTGAGCAGTTCGCCGCCCAGGTGCGGGGTGGTGACGTTGCCGGCCGAGCCGTAGTTGTACTTGCCGGGGTGTTTCTTGGCGCTGTCGACAAACGCGGCCAGGGTGGTATCCGGCAACGACGGGTTGACCATGATCACTTGCGGAATGCGCGCGACCAGCGACACGTACTGGATCTTGGACACGTCGTACGGCACCTTCATGACGTGGGGCAGCCCGGTGATGGCGCCCGGCACGCCAAAGCCAAACGTGTTGCCGTCGGGCGTGGCGCGCACGGTGGCGTCCACGCCGATGGTGCCGCTGGCGCCGGCCTTGTTCTCGATCACGATGGTCTGGCCCAGGCGCTCGCCCAGCGACGGGGCGAGCAGGCGCGCCAGGTTGTCCACCGAGCCGCCGGGCGGGTAGGGCACGATCAGCCGGATCGGCTGGCTTGGCCAAGGTTGGGCCGCGTGGGCGGCGGGCGCGGCGGCGCCGCCCAGGATCATTGCCGCCACCGCCAGTACGGTTGCTTTTTTCATGTGTCTCTCTCCGGTTGCGCCGGCTCGGGCCGGCGCGTTGTCATTGTCAGGCGCCCTGCAGGCCCAGAACCTGTTTGGCGTAGATGTTGCGCTGGATCTCGTTGGTGCCGCTGAAGATGGTGGCCGCGAGCGCGTTGACGTAGGGCGCCAGCGCCTGCACGCCGCCGTTGCCGTAGCCCAGGCGCATCGCCGCGCCGCCATATTCCTCGGCGATCTGAATCAGCAGGGCGCCCAGCCGCTCGTGCGTCTCGGTGGCCCAGATCTTGAGCAGCGACAGTTCCGGCGGCAGCGGGCGGCCGGCCTTGGCCATGTCCGCAAACACGCGGTACATCGCGGTCAGGTCGGCGCTGTCCAGCCGCAACTCGGCCAGCCGGTCGGTGAACGCCGGGTCGGCCAGCAGGCCGCGCTGGCGCGCCAGGCTGAAGATCTGCTGCAGGGCGTGGCTGGCGTGCTTGGGGCTGCCGCTGAACAGGCGCTCAAACCCCAGCAGCGCCTTGGCGATGCCCCAGCCCGCGTTCAGTTCGCCGACCACATTGCCGCGCGGCACGCGGACCTGGTCGAAGAAGACCTCGCAGAACTCCTCGTGGCCCGACAGCGTGCGGATCGGCCGGCGGCTGACGCCCGGGCTATTCAGGTCCACCAGCAGGAAGCTGATGCCGGCCTGTTTCTTCACGGTCTTGTCGGTGCGCACCAGCATGAACATATGCGTCGCGTCCTGCGCCAGCGTGGACCAGGTCTTCTGGCCGGTGACCACCAGTTCGTCGCCGTCGATTACCGCCTCGCAGCGCAGCGAGGCCAGGTCCGATCCGGCGTCCGGTTCCGAGTAGCCCTGCGCCCACACCGCCTCGCCGGACAGGATGCCCGGCAGAAACCGTGCGCGCTGCGCGTCGGTGCCGTAGCGGATGAGGATGGGACCCAGCATGACCAGGCCCTGGTCCGGCGCGCGCGCCACGCCGTAGCGTTCGGCTTCTTCGATGAACGCGATCTGCCGGGCGGGCGACAGCGCCATGCCGCCATGCTCGCGCGGCCACGACGGCGCAATCCACCCTTGTCGCGACAAGGTGAAGTACCACGCCTTGATCTCGTCCCAATGCAGCCGCCACGGAACGTGCCGCAGGTGATCGGGGTAATGCGCGCGAAAGAACCGGCGCAGCAGCTTGCGGAATGCCGCTTCCGGCATGGCGTTCCAATCTGCGTCGCGCGGGAAATCGGTGGTGTCGTTGCCGTCGGCTGCATCCTCTGCCGTATCGTCCGTCTCCGGCGCCGGGTCGGCAGCCAGCACGCCATAACGCTGGCGATGCGCCGTGGCGTTGCCCAGCCAGGCGGCCAGGTGCAGGGCGCTGCGGAAATACAGGCTGACGTCGCATTCGTCGGTGTAGCCGATGGCGCCGTGCAGCTGGATGGCGAGCCGCGCCGCGTCGATGCCGGCGCGCGCGGCGCGGGCCTTGACCCGGCTGGCCGCCGCCTTGCGCGCCTTGACGTCGCCCGGCGCCGCGGCAAGGACGTTCAGCGCGTCCAGCAGGCTGTTGGACGCCAGCTCGACCTGCAGGGTCGCGTCCACCAGACGGTGCTGCAGCGCCTGGAACGACGAGAGCGTCTGGCCGAACTGCTTGCGCGTGTTCAGGTAGGCCACCGAATCGGCGAGCACCTGCCGCGCGATGCCCACGAGTTCCGCGGACTGCATCAGGCGGCCGTCGTCCAGCGCCTCGTCAACCGCGTCCAGCACGCCCTCGCGCGCCAGCAACGCCTCGCCGCCAACCACGGCGGACTCGATCGTCAGATGGCAGGCCGGCGAGCCGTCCGCGCGTTCGTGCGCTTGCACCGTGACCCCGGGCGTGCCGGCGGGCAGATAGAACAGCGCAGACCCGGTTTCGCCATCGGCCGTGACAAGCCAGCCGTCCACGTCCGCGCCGGGGACGACGTGGCGCTTTTCGCCGTTCAGCACATAGGCGCCTTCGCGCGCGGTGAACGTGACGCCAAACGCCCCGGCGGATTCGCCGGCTTCGATCTGTCCTTCGGTTTCCTGCCAGGCCAGGCCCACCATTTTTTCACCGGCGCACAAGGCTTGCAGCAACGCGTCGCGGGTAGCGGCATCGCCCGCCGGGGTGATGCGCGCCAGCAGCGCGGTGCTCAGCACGCCCGCCCCGACGAGCGGTTCGGGCAACTGGGCGCGGCCCGCTTCCTCCAGCACGGCGGCCATGGCGTGCCAGCCCAGTCCCAGACCGCCCAGCGCTTCGGGCACGCTCATGCCCAGCCAGCCGACGGCGGCTATTTCCTGCCAGTACGCGCGGTCGCCGCCCGGGGTGCGTCGCTTGCGTTGCCGCTGGTCGCGGCGCTGCAGAAAGTCGCGCGCGCTGTCGCGGATTTCCTCGATCAGTTCGTGGTCGGCGGCGCTCATACGATGCCCTCGGCGTGAAGCTGCGCGATCGCCGCGTCGGTCAGGCCCAGCTCGGCGTGCAGGACGTCGGCCGTGTGCTCGCCCAGCATGGGGGGCGGCAATCCCAGTGCGATGGGCGTGCCGGAAAAATGAATGGGATTGCGCACAACCGGCATGCTGCCCAGCGCCGGGTGCGTCACGCTGCCCAGCACTTGGCGATGCCGAACCTGCGGATCCTCGAACACCTGATCCATGGTGTAGATCGGGCCGCAGGGCACATTGGCGGCTGCCAGCGCCTGGTTCCAGTCCGCCACCGTGCGCGCCAGCATCGCCGGCTCGATCTGGCGGGACAGATCGGCCTGCGCCGCAGCGCGCTTCGGGTTGGTGTCAAAGCGCGGATCGGCGGCCAGGTCGGGCAGGCCGATCTCGTTGCAGAAGCTGCGGAACTGCGAGTCGTTGCCCACCGCCACCATCAGGTGCCCATCGCGGCACTCGAAGGCGCGGAACGGCGCGGTGATCTGCGAGGCCGATCCCATGCGGGCGGGCAACTGGCCGCTGGCCAGGTAGTTCATGCCGATGTGCGAGATGGCCGCGATCTGCGCGTCCAGCAGCGCCAGGTCGATGTGCTGGCCCACGCCGGAGATCTGGTCGCGGTGCCGCAGCGCGGCAAGAATGGCCGCCACCGCATAAAAGCCCGCCGTCAGGTCCGACACGGAATAGCCCGCCTTGACCGGTCCCGCCCCGGGCTCGCCGTCCGGCACGCCGGTCACGCTCATCAGGCCGCTCATGGACTGGAAGATCGGATCGTAGCCGGGCAGGTGGCTGTAGGGGCCAGTCTGGCCGAAGCCGGTGATCGAGCAATACACCAGCCGCGGATTCACTTCCGACAGCGAGGCGTAGTCCAGCCCGTAGCGCTTCAGGTCGCCCGCCTTGAAGTTCTCGATGACGATGTCGGCCTTCTGCGCAAGCTGGCGCACCAGCGCCTGGCCTTCGGGCCGCGAGATATCGAGCGTCACGGATTTCTTGCCGCGGTTCATCGCGACGAACGAAGAGGTCTCCCGGCTGGGCTTGCCGTCGCGGTCCGGCATGGGATAGCCCTGGTGCCGCACGTCGTCGCCGCGGCCGGGGCGCTCCACCTTGATGACCTCGGCGCCGAAGTCGGCCAGCATCTGCGCGGCCCACGGCCCGGAAAACACGCGGCTCAGGTCCAGGACCTTCACGCCTTCCAATGCACTGGTCATGGCGGCTCCCGTTATTTGCCCTGGAACACGGGCGCGCGCTTTTCCAGGAAGGCGCGCCGCGCTTCCTGCGCGTCCTCGGTCTTGGCGATGGCCGCCGTCATGTCCTGCTCGTAACGGTAGCCGTCGCGCAGGCTCATGTCTTCGATGGCGTTGAGCGTCTGCTTGGCCAGCACGGACGCCAGCGGGCTCTTGCTGGCCAGCTCGCGCGCCAGTTCCATCGCGCGGTCCATCAGTGCCTCGGCGGGGACGCTGGCCTCGACGATGCCCAGCCGGTAGAGTTCGTCGCCGTCCACGCGCAGACCCGTCAGCATCATGCGGCGCAGACGCGAGTGTCCAAAGAGCCGCATGCCGTGGCGGCCGCCGCCCAGCAGTCCGACGTTGATTTCCGGCAGGCCCACCACTGCGGTGGAGGCGGCGATCAGGATGTCGCACGAGGCCACGATGGCCAACCCGGCGCCCAGCGCCGGGCCGTTGATCGCGCCCACCACGGGCTTGGCGCATTCGCGGATCGCATGAAAGCACTCCCGCGTGCGGCGCGAGTGTTGCGGCAGGTCGCCCGGCCCCTTGATGGTGGCCGAGCGGTTCTTCAGGTCGGCGCCCGCGCAGAACGTCTTGCCCTGGCCCGACAGGACCACCGCGCGCACATCTGGCGTTTCCGAAATGCGGTCCAGCACCCAGGACAGCTCGTTCATCATCTCGGTGCTGAGCGCGTTGACGGGCGGGTTGGCCAGCAGGATGGTGGCAACGCCGTCGGCGATCGCGACGTCCAGCGCCGTGTACGGCCCGGCCAGGTTCTCCGGCATGCTCATGTCTCTCTCCTTTGTTGTTCAGATGATCTTGCGGTCGCGATAGTCCTGGATCTGCTCGGCGGACAGGCCCAG
>JAEYVD010000068.1 GCA_023432075.1 Pseudomonadota bacterium
CCACGGCCTTCGCCCAGCAGGGTGCGGACATCGTCCTGAACGGCTTCGGCGACGCGGCCGACATTGAAAAGCTGCGTTCGGAACTGGCCAGCAAGCATGGCGTGAAGGTCATCTACGACGGCGCGGATCTGTCCAAGGGAGCGGCCGTGCGCGAGCTGGTCGAGAACACCGTGCGCCAGTTGGGCCGCATCGACATCCTGGTCAATAACGCCGGCATCCAGCACACGGCGCTGATCGAAGATTTCCCGGCCGAAAAGTGGGACGCCATCCTGGCGCTGAATCTGTCCGCCGTCTTCCATGGCACCGCCGCCGCCTTGCCGCACATGAAGAAGCAAGGCTCGGGCCGCATCATCAATATCGCGTCGGCGCACGGTCTGGTGGCCTCGGCTAGCAAGTCGGCCTATGTCGCGGCCAAGCACGGCGTGGTGGGATTCACCAAGGTCACGGCGCTGGAAACGGCCGGGCAGGGCATCACCGCCAACGCCATCTGCCCGGGCTGGGTGCGCACCCCGCTCGTCGAAAAGCAGATCACCGCGCTGGCCGAAAAGAATGGCGTCGACCAGGAAGCCGCTGCCCGCGAATTGCTCAGCGAAAAGCAGCCGTCCCTGCAATTCGTGACGCCGGAACAACTGGGCGGCACCGCCGTGTTCCTGGCCTCGGATGCCGCCGCGCAAATCACCGGCACGACCGTCTCCGTCGATGGCGGCTGGACGGCGCGCTAAATCAAGGAAATCCTGAATGCTGTTGTTGCTTTCCCCCGCCAAGAAGCTGGACTACGACTCGCCGCTGCACATCGAGACGCACACCCAGCCGATGTTCGTGGATCAGGCCGCGGGCCTGATCAAGGTTCTTAAGACCAAGACCGCCGAGGACATCTCGGCACTCATGAGCCTGAGCCCGGCTTTGTCCGAGCTGAACGTCCAGCGCTACGCGCACTGGAAGCGCAGCTTCACGCAGGCCAACTCGCGTCAGGCCGTGCTGGCCTTCAATGGCGACGTCTACGAAGGCCTGGACGCCGCCACCCTGTCGGCCAAGCAGCTCGACTGGGCCCAGGAGCATGTCGCCATCCTGAGCGGTCTGTACGGCGTGCTGCGCCCGCTTGACCTGATGCAGCCCTACCGGCTGGAAATGGGCACGCGGCTGGAGAACCCCAAGGGCAAGAACCTGTATGAATACTGGGGCAGCACCATCGCGGACTACCTGAACGAGCGTCAGGCGGGCCAGAAATCGCCGGTCATCATCAACCTGGCTTCCGAGGAGTATTTCAAGTCGGTTGACCAGAAGGTGTTGAAGGCGCGGGTGGTGCAGTGCGTGTTTCAGGACTGGAAGAACGGCGCCTGGAAGGTCATCAGCTTTCATGCCAAGCGCGCGCGCGGGCTGATGGCGCGTTACGCGATCCAGCACAAGATTGCCAAGCCGGAAGGCCTGCAGGGTTTTGATCTGGAAGGCTACGCGTACGACGCGTCGGCGTCGTCGGCGGACAAGCTGGTGTTTCGCCGCAAGCTGGATTGACGGCGTTGCCGGGCGGGGGAAGGTGTCAGACACCCCGGAAGCGGTGCGGTCGCTTGAAGACTGTCTCGTTGGGGTGTCAGACACCTGGTTAAGGTGTCAGACACCTGATCGGGACTTCGCCTCTTCAAAAAAATGCCGGCCTGGCATCTGCGCCAGGCCGGCATTTTTTTGCCCGCGGAACCGGCGAACGCCGGCTTACGACGCCGCGGCCGCGACGGGCGGCGCATGCATCGGGTCGGCCAGCGCCAGCAGTTCCTGGCGGATCATGTGGGTGGCCTTGAGCATCTGCTTCACGGGATAAACCAACGCGGCCTGATCGCCGGCGGTATCGAACTGCGTGGGCAGGTCCAGCGGCACGCGCGGGCTGTTTTCGTCCAGCAGGACGGTCATGCCGTCCAAGGCCTGCTTGATGGGCTCGGGTGTGACGGGCAGCGCCGCCAGGATGGGAATCGCGGCGGTGATCTGCGAGGCCAGCACGTGGTTCTGAATCAGCAGATTGTTCAGTTCCGGCACGTCCACCTGATGCGACTTCGGTTCGCTCATCATCCGGTAGAACGCTTCGGCGAAATTGCTGAAGGCGATGTGCACGTTCTTGCGCGCCAATCGCCAGGCCAGGTCGGCGTCGGTGACGGCCGGCGTCTCGGCGGCGGCTTCGCCCACCGGGGCGCCGTGCGCCTGCATGGCTTCGGCATAACGCAGGCCGGCCAGCAGGTACTCGCGGTTGGCGCGGGTTGCGGCCGAGGCCAGCGGCTTCAAGTAGCGCGCCTCCCACCACGGCAGGATGTAGCTGCAGACCAGCGCCAGCGCGCAGCCCAGCAGCGTGTCGATGGCGCGCTCGCCGATCACCGACATGGACACGGTGCCCGGCGACACGAAATGGAACACCAGCACCACGAACAAGGTGTTGAAAATCGCGCTGGCCATGTAGTTCAGCTGCACCAGGCTGTTGCCCATGATGCACGCGCCCAGCAACACGGCGAACAGGATGCTGGGCTCGTCGGTCACGTTAAAGAGCAGCAACGCGGCGATGCAGCCGATCAGGGTGCCCATCAGACGCCAGCCATTGCGCTGGCGCGTCAGCGCGAAGCCCGGCTTCATGATGATCACGATGGTCAGCATGATCCAGTAGTTGTGCGCCGAGAACTCGGGCGACAGCCAGCGGCTGGCCAGCGTCATCGCGATGGCCGCGGCGGCCGTCACGCGCAGCGCGTAGCGGAAATGCGGAGAGTCCAGCCGCAGGTTGCTGGTCAACAGGCCAAACCGGAATTCCTGGCGCGAAATGAACCGCGTCAGCGACTTGTTGATGCGCAGCACATCGGTCGGCTTGGCGTCGGGCGAGGCCGCGGTGTGATCGGCCAGCCGGTCCACGATGCGCGCCGAATTACGCAGCCGCCGCAGCACCTGGACAATGAGCGCCAGCATCTCCGGATCGCGCTCGCCCAGCCCCTGCTGCTTCAACTGTTCGATCTCGTACTCGATGGCGCGCAGCTCGGCCTTGGCGCTGCTGCGGTACTGCACCTTGCGCCCGCGCGAGACGTCCAGCGCGATGCGGTTCAGCTCCAGCGACATCTTCACCAGCGCGTCGCGCATGAAGATCAGGCAGTCGTTGCCGGCCAGCGTGCGGCGCAGCGCGGCGTAGTCGGTGTGCGTGGCGACCAGCGTGTCCAGCAGCTGCAGCATGTCCACGAACATGTTCCAGATCATCACGCGCTGGCGATCGCCCAGTCCCTTGCCGCGGGGCAGGGCGCGCAACACCATGTCGCGCGCGGCCTGGTGCTTCTCGGTCATGACCGATTGGCGTTGGATCAGGTTGCGGTAGGCCTCGTCCAGATCGGACGTTTCGTCGTAGAAGTTGGCGCGCGCGGCCACGTAGTCGGCGGTGGCAAACAGCGCCACCGACATGGCCTGCTGCTCTTCGCGCAGCCAGAACAGGCGCGAAAACCCCAGGCTGAACACCACATAGAACAGCGCGCCGCCCAGCGTGGCGACGGCATGGGACAGGACTTCGTGCGGCGCCAGCGGCGAATGCATGGTCAGCGTCATCAGCAAGAGGCCCGCAAAGCCGATCAGGCCGCCGCGCTTGCCGAACACGGTGAACATGGAATAGACGAAGCACTGCGCGATGACCACCAGCCAGATCAGCACCGGATGCGTGGACGCCAGTCCCGTGATGATGACGGTGATCGTGCCCAGCGCCGCGCCGCCCAGCATTTCGTTGGTGCGGTGCCGCTGCGGACCGCCCGGCTGGTCGATGATGGCCAGGCACTGGGCGCCGAAGGTCGCCACCAGGCCAGTCGTGTAATTGCCGAAGATGCCGCCCAGCACCAGCACGGGCAACAGCATGCCAACCCCCTGGCGCACCCCTCCGAAGAAGTAGTGGCTATAGAGAAAGCGGCGGATGCTGGCAATGCGTAAATCCATGGACGGCGGCTCGGTTCTGGACGACGCAACAAGTATAGAGAGGCCATCGCGGGTTTTGGGGCCGGATAGTTACCGAACCCTCCCTACAACGGTCGGCAAAAGTCGATTTGCCACCTTTGACGCAACGCGGTAAATTGCCACACTTGCTTCGGTCTGCCTATCCGAAACCGGAGCGTTGATGCGAACGGCCAGGGTCACATCCCAGCCGTCCTGCAGCAAGTCACACCTGCCGTTGGCCGCGCCACAAGCGTGTGTTGCCAAGGCTTCCATTTCGACCTCCAGCGTCCCCAAGGGGCGTTTGCACTGCGTTCTGTCGAGCGTGTGCCGGGTCGGCAAGGTGTCCGGGTGGCGTGGCTCCGTGAGCCGCTAAGCGCCGGATCATGTTGTCGTAACCGGTATGGGTTCAGTTGCCGCCGTATCCGGGCGCGCAGCAGTCAGGGTTGCAGGGCCGGTACTGAAAGGAACTACAACATGGAAATGAATGGCGCCGACATCGTCGTGCGCTGCCTGGCCGATGAAGGCGTGGAACACGTTTTCGGCTACCCTGGCGGCGCGGTGCTTTATATCTACGACGCAATCTTCAAGCAAGACAAATTCCAGCATATCCTGGTTCGTCACGAGCAAGCTGCCGTGCACGCGGCCGATGCCTATTCGCGCTCGTCGCAAAAGGTCGGCGTCTGCATCGTGACCAGCGGTCCGGGCGTGACCAATGCCGTCACCGGCATTGCCACCGCCTACATGGACTCCATCCCGATGGTCATCATCAGCGGGCAGGTGCCCACTGCGGCCATTGGCGAAGACGCCTTCCAGGAATGCGACACCGTCGGCATCACGCGTCCCTGCGTCAAGCACAACTTCCTGGTGCGTGACGTCAAGGACCTGGCCGAAACCATGCGCCGCGCGTTCTACATTGCGCGCACGGGCCGTCCGGGCCCGGTGCTGGTGGATATCCCCAAGGACATCACCGTCGCGCAGTGCAAGTACGTGCCGCCCAAGGGCGAGATCTCGATGCGTTCCTACGCGCCCGTCAACAAGGGCCATCAGGGACAGATCAAGAAGGCCGTGCAGATGCTGCTGGCCGCCGAACGCCCCATGATCTACACGGGCGGCGGCGTCATCCTGTCGAACGCCGCGCCCGAGCTCAACAAGCTCGTGACGCAACTGGGCGCGCCGTGCACCAGCACCCTGATGGGTCTGGGCGGCTACCCGGCCAGCAGCGGCCAGTTCGTGGGCATGCCCGGCATGCACGGCACGTACGAGGCCAACATGGCCATGCAGCACTGCGACGTGCTGCTGGCCATCGGCGCCCGTTTCGATGACCGCGTGATCGGCAACCCCAAGCACTTCGCGCAGAACGCCCGCAAGATCATCCATATCGACATCGATCCCTCGTCGATCTCCAAGCGCGTGCGCGTGGATGTCCCGATCGTGGGCAACGTCAAGGACGTCCTGGCCGACCTCAGCGCGCAGTTCGAGATCGCCGCCGCCGAGCACAAGCCGGCCTCGCTCGCCAAGTGGTGGGACCAGGTCGAGACGTGGCGCGGCAAGGAATGCCTGAAGTTCGCCAACTCGACCGAAGTCATCAAGCCGCAGTACGTGGTGGAAAAGCTCTGGGAAGTGACGGGCGGCGACGCTTTTGTCACCTCGGACGTGGGCCAGCACCAGATGTGGGCCGCGCAGTACTACAAGTTCGACAAGCCGCGCCGCTGGATCAACTCCGGCGGCCTGGGCACCATGGGTGTGGGCCTGCCGTACGCCATGGGCGTGCAGATGGCCAATCCGGGCAAGGACGTCGCCGTCATCACCGGCGAGGCCTCGATCCAGATGAACATCCAGGAACTGTCGACCTGCCACCAGTACCGCCTGACGCCCAAGATCGTCTGCCTGAACAACCGGTTCCTGGGCATGGTGCGGCAATGGCAGCAGATCGACTACGGCTCGCGCTATTCCGAGTCGTACATGGATTCGCTGCCCGATTTCGTCAAGGTTGCCGAGGCCTATGGCCACGTGGGCCTGCGCATCGAGCGCCCGGCCGACGTCGAACCGGCGCTGCGCGAAGCGTTCGGCAAGCACAAGGAGCGCTTGGTCTTCCTGGACTTCATCACCGACCGCACCGAAAACGTGTGGCCGATGGTCAAGGCCGGCCGCGGGCTGACTGAAATGCTGCTCGGCTCTGAAGACCTGTAAGGAGGCCCCGCAATGAAGCACGTGATTTCCGTCCTCCTCGAAAACGAACCCGGCGCGCTGTCGCGCGTGGTGGGTCTGTTTTCCGCGCGGGGCTACAACATCGAAACCCTGACCGTGGCGCCCACCGAGGATTCCACGCTGTCGCGCATGACCATCGTCACGACCGGTTCGGACGAGGTCATCGAACAGATCACCAAGCATTTGAACCGCCTGGTCGATGTCGTGAAGGTGGTGGACCTGACCGAAGGCGCCCACATCGAGCGCGAGCTGATGCTCGTGAAGGTGCGCGCCGTCGGCAAGGAACGCGAGGAAATGAAGCGCATGGCGGACATCTTCCGCGGCCGCATCATCGACGTCACCGACAAGTCCTACACCATCGAATTGACCGGGGTGCAGGAAAAAGTACAGGCCTTCCTCGAGGCCCTGGACCGCAGTGCCATCCTTGAAACCGTGCGCACCGGCGTGTCCGGCATCGGACGCGGTGAACGGATTTTGAAGATTTGACCGGCCTTCCAGGCCTGCCTCACCCTACATCTGAATCAAACGAATATCCAAATACTGGAATCTGGAGCACAACATGAAAGTTTTCTACGACAAAGACTGCGATCTGTCCCTCATCAAAGGCAAGACCGTTGCCATCATCGGTTACGGCTCGCAAGGCCACGCGCACGCGCTGAACCTGCATGAGTCGGGCGTGAAGGTCATCGTCGGCCTGCGCAAGGGCGGCGCCTCGTGGAACAAGGCCGCCAACGCCGGCCTGGAAGTCAAGGAAGTCGCGGACGCCGTCAAGTCGGCCGACATCGTCATGATGCTGCTGCCCGACGAGAACATCGCTTCGGTCTACAACAACGAAGTCCACGCCAACATCAAGGCGGGCGCCGCCCTGGCGTTTGCCCACGGCTTCAATGTGCACTACGGCCAGGTCGTGCCGCGCGAAGACATCGACGTCATCATGATCGCCCCGAAGGCCCCCGGCCACACGGTGCGCAACACGTACAAGCAAGGTGGCGGCGTGCCCCACCTGGTGGCCGTGTACCAGGACAAGTCGGGCGCCGCGCGTGACGTCGCCCTGTCGTACGCCAGCGCCAACGGCGGCGGCCGTGCCGGCATCATCGAAACCAACTTCCGCGAAGAAACCGAAACCGACCTGTTCGGCGAACAGGCCGTGCTGTGCGGCGGTACCGTTGAACTGATCAAGGCTGGTTTCGACACGCTGGTGGAAGCGGGCTACGCGCCCGAAATGGCCTACTTCGAGTGCCTGCACGAGCTCAAGCTGATCGTCGACCTGATCTACGAAGGCGGCATCGCCAACATGAACTACTCGATTTCGAACAACGCCGAATTCGGCGAATACGAAACGGGTCCGAAGATCGTCACGGACGAAACCCGCAAGGCCATGCGCCAGTGCCTGACGGACATCCAGACCGGCGAATACGCCAAGAAGTTCATCCTGGAAAACGCCGCCGGCGCGCCGACGCTGACCTCGCGCCGCCGCATCAACGCGGAATCGCAGATCGAGCAAGTGGGCGGCAAGCTGCGCGCAATGATGCCCTGGATCGCCGCCAACAAGCTGGTTGACAAGTCCAAGAACTGATCCCCGGGCAGGCGGGGCTTTCAGGCCCCGCCGGTCAGGATCGAAGCGGCATGCCTCTCAAGGGCATGCCGCTTTTTTTGGCCTTTTCCTGCTTATTTACGGCCCCTGGCGCCAAATGGGGCGGGCACGATCCTTGCTGCAGCCCGCAAGCAGGGCCAGATAGGTTAACCTTTCAAAGTCCGTCGTAAGTTATTGAGACCATGCCCAATTTTTCCATGCGCGATTCCGAGAACCGCCACCGGAGCATTTACCTGCTCCCCAACGCGTTCACCACCGCCGCTTTGTTTGCCGGGTTCTATGCCGTTGTGCAGGCCATGAACGACCGCTTCGAAGTCGCCGCCATCGCCATTTTTGTCGCCATGGTGCTGGACGGCATGGACGGCCGGGTGGCCCGTCTGACCAACACCCAGTCCGCATTCGGCGAGCAATACGACTCGCTGTCCGACATGACGTCGTTCGGCGTGGCGCCGGCGCTGGTCATGTACGAATGGATCCTGAACGACCTTGGCCGCTGGGGCTGGCTGGC
>JAEYVD010000100.1 GCA_023432075.1 Pseudomonadota bacterium
TAGGGGCCCAGTTCGGCAGCGCCCGTGTGCACGTGCACGGTGTGCACTTCGCGGTCGACGTTCTTGCCGGCGGCGTCCACGATCCAGACGCGCGACAGTTGCAGGTCGACGACATCGCCGTCTTCCAGGTAGATGATCTGGTCGGTCGTGCCGGCCAGCGCCAGCGCGTCGGACGCCAGGAAGTTCTCGTTCTGGCCCACGCCCACCACCAGCGGCGAGCCTTGGCGCGCACCGACCACACGGTGCGGTTCGTCGCGGCAGAACACGGCGATGGCGTACGCGCCATGCAAACGGCGCACGGCGTTCTGCACGGCTTCAAAGAGGTCGCCCGCGTACAGGTGGTTCACCAGGTGCGCGATGACTTCGGTGTCGGTCTGGCTTTCGAAGACGTAGCCGACGGCTTGCAGCTCGGCGCGCAGTTCGTCGTGGTTTTCGATGATGCCGTTGTGCACGAGCGCGATGCGCGGCTCGTCGTTGCCCAGGTGCGAAAAGTGCGGGTGGGCGTTGTGCGTGGCGGGAACGCCGTGCGTGGCCCAGCGGGTGTGAGCGATGCCGGTGAAGCCCTGGACCTTGTCCTGCGCAACCTGATCAGCCAGTTCGGCCACGCGCTGCGTGCTGCGCGTGCGGCGCAGATGGCCGTCGGCATAGACGGCGACACCGCAGGAGTCGTAGCCGCGGTATTCCAGGCGCTTGAGGCCTTCAACGAGGATCGGGGTGATGTCGCGCTGGGCGACGGCGCCAACAATGCCGCACATAGGAGTGACTCCGGGTAAGTTCAGTACCGACGCATTGTGCGCGACCCTTAAAGAAATTTGATTTCTTTATGTTCGCTAATTTGGCAGTTAATTCCCTTACATAAGTGTGATTAAATTATCTTTCTTCAAAGCGACTGTTTTGAATTAATCATGCAAAACACACCCATTTCCCTGCCCGAACTCGATGATCTGGACCGGCGCATTCTTGAACAGTTACAAGAAGACAGCTCGCTGACCAACCAGGACCTGGCCGCGCGGGTGCATGCGTCGCCGCCGACCTGCCTGAGGCGGGTGCGGCGATTGGTGGAAGAAGGGGTGATCGACCGCCAGGTGGCGATCCTGTCAGCCGAGAAGCTGGGCAGCACGCTGACGGCGATCGTGGAGATCACGCTGGACGTGCAGGCCGCCGAAAGCCTGGACGCCTTCGAGCAAAGCATGGTGACCGAACCGGCGGTGCTGCAGTGCTACCGGGTGTCGCCCGGCCCGGATTTTGTGGTGATCGCGCAGGTGAAGGACATGCCGGCCTACCACGCGCTGGTGCATCGCGCCTTCACCGCGCAAGCAAACGTGCGCAATGTGCGCACGTTTTTTTCGGTGCATCGGGCCAAGTTCGAGACGCGGATCGATGTGCGGGGGTGAGGGTTCGACAGCGGCAGCCGACGCTGCCTACCTGCGCCCCACCAGCCGCTCGAATTGCGCCAGATACCGGTTCCCCATCTTCTGCACGTCGTGTTCATTGCGCACGTACTCATAAGCACGTTCGGTGACCTCGTGCCTGAACGCCGCATCATCCAGGCAACGCGCCATGCCCGCCGCCATCGCCTGATGATCCCCCACGGCGCATAGCACGCCGCGGCCGTCGGCCAGGCTTTCCTTCAAGCCGCCGGCGTCGGTGGACACCACCGGCACGCGCTGCAGGAAGGCGTCCAGCACGCTGCTGCCCAGCGCTTCTTCCTCGGAGCTCATGACGCACACGTCGAGGATGCGGTAGAAGTCTTCCACGCCCTTGCGGAAGCCGGCAAAGCGATAGACGTCTTCGATGCCAAGCTTCTGGGCTTCGTCCTTGGCCTGCTGTTCGCGGTCGCCGCCGGCGCCGAAATGCAGGAAGGCAAAATCGCGGCGCGTCTTGGCCAGTTCGCCGATGGCGCGCACCAGCGTAACCGGGTCCTTGTCGCGGATGAGCGCGGCGGAGGTCGCCATGACCTTCTTGCCCTGCAGATCGAACTCGCGCACCAGGTTGGCGACGTTCTCGGCGTTGATCTGATGAGGCTCGACCGCGCTGCGGATAATGACGGGTTCGATGCCCAGGCGGCGCGGCTCGCTGGCGGCCATGTCGCTGATGGCCACGAAGAGGTCGGCGTGGCGCCACTTGTAGCCGGTCTTCCATTCGTCGCCCGGCTTGACCACGAACGACGTGCGGCGCGAGAACGCCACGGGCCGGCGGTGCAGCCATTTGGTCAGCACGGCCCAGGTGATGGTGTTGGCGGTCTGCGCGTGGATGATGTCGTAGCGGCCGGCGCCAGCCAGAAAGCCAAGCTGTCCGGGCACGTTGCGCACGGTGTGGGCGACGAATCCTTCCTGCCGGGCGCGCTCGGCCAGCGGCGCGCCTTCGCGGCACATCACTTCGACGTCATGGCCCGCCTTGCGAAAGGCGCGCATGCAATAAAGCGTCTGGCGCTCGCCGCCGCGCCAGCCCTTTTCGAAGTTCAGTTGCAGGATCTTCATGCGCGGCCGATGCCCGAGTACTCAAAACCCAGGCTGCGCACGTCGGCCGGCGTGTAGAGATTGCGGCCGTCGATGATGAGCGGCGTCTTGAGCAGCGCCTTGACGCGATCGAAGTCGGGCGCGCGAAAGACTTTCCATTCGGTGGCGATGAGCAGCGCGTCCGCGCCGTCCAGCGCGTCGTACATGTCGGTGGCGAAGCTGATGCCTTGATGGCCGGCCAGCACGCGGCCGGCTTCGTGCATGGCCACGGGGTCATAGGCGCGCACCTCGGCGCCGCGGCGCGTGAGTTCGGCGATGGCCGTCAGGCTGGGCGCTTCGCGCATGTCGTCGGTGTTGGGCTTGAAGGACAAACCCCACAACGCGATCTTGCGGCCGCGCAGGTCCTCGCCAAAGCGCGCCACCAGCTTTTCAGCCAGGCGGAACTTCTGCGCGTGGTTCGCGGCCTCGGCGGCCTCGATGACGCGCATCGGCAGGCCGTGTTCGGACGCGGTATTCACCAGCGCCTGCACGTCCTTCGGAAAGCACGAGCCGCCATAGCCCGCGCCCGGGTACAGGAAGTGATAGCCGATGCGCGGGTCCGCGCCAATGCCGCGGCGCACCTGTTCAACGTCGGCGCCCAGCACTTCCGCCAGGTTTGCCATTTCGTTCATGAACGAAATGCGCGTGGCCAGCATGGCGTTCGCGGCGTACTTGGTCAGCTCGGCCGAGCGCACGTCCATCACCATCAGGCGATCGTGGGTGCGCTGGAAGGGTTCGTAGATGCGGCGCATGACGCCGATCGTGTAGTCGTCGTCCGCGCCGACGATCACGCGGTCCGGACTCATGAAGTCGTTGATGGCCGCGCCTTCCTTCAGGAATTCCGGATTGGACGCCACCGTGAAGGGGATGTCCACGCCGCGCTCGGCCAGTTCCTTGGCGACCACGGCGCGCACCTTGTCGGCCGTGCCGACGGGCACCGTGGACTTGTCCACGATCAGCTTGCGCGAGGTCATGTGGCGCGCGATGTTCTGCGCGGCCGCCAGCACGTATTTGAGATCCGCGGAACCGTCTTCGCCGGGCGGGGTGCCCACGGCGATGAACTGGACGTCGCCGAACGCCACGCTTTGCGCGACGTCATCGGTGAAATGCAGGCGCCCGGCCTGCACGTTGCGGCGCACCAGGTCTTCCAGGCCCGGCTCGTAAATGGGGATGCCGCCCTGGCGCAGCAGCGCGATCTTGGCCGCATCCACGTCCAGGCACATGACATCGTTGCCCATGTCCGCCAGGCACGCTCCCGACACCAATCCTACGTAACCGGTACCCACGACCGTGATCTTCATGCCTGTGCGCCTTCAAAATAGGTAATCTTCGCGCCCGGAAAGTGAAACCGGGCGCCGGCCGCCATTATAGAAGCGGCCCGCGCCCGGGGGTCCGGGCCGGGTTCAAGGGGTGTTGGACCGCTGCCGCCGCTAGGCCCGCAGCTTGTTGAAGCGGACGGTGTTGACCACCACGGCCAGCGCCGCGCACACCGTGCCCAGCACCAGGGCCAGTCCCGGCCCGTGGGCCGCGCTGACGCTGAAGGCGATGGCCACCAGCGCGGTGCCAAAGCTCTGGCCAAACACCCGGGTCGTGGCCTGCAGGCCGCCCGCCGCGCCGCTGCGCAGCCGGGGCGCGGCAGACAGCAGTGCGCGGTTGTTGGGCGTCTGGAAAAAACCGAAGCCCACGCCCGCCACGAACATGCCGGCAACGATGGGCCAGTTCGACACGGCGGACGGCAGCAGCGTCAGCCACAGCATGCCGGCAACCATCGTGGCCGCCCCCACGCCGCTCAGCGTGGCGGCGGAATAACGGTCGGACAACCGCCCGGCCAGCGGCGCGATGATCGCCGTACCCACCGGCCAGGCGCCCATCAGCATGCCCACCTCAAGGTAAGGCCGGCCCAGCACCTGCTGGAAGTAAAACGGCAGCGACACGTAGGACGCCATCTGGGCGGCGAAGGTGCAGGCCGAGGCGCCCACGGCAAATGCCACCGGGCGGATCCGCAGCAGATCCACCGGCACCAGCGGCGCGGTCTGCTGGCTGGCGCGGCGCACCAGCACCAGTCCGGCCACCGCCGAGATCGCAACCAGGCCGATGCCCCGCAGCAGGTCCTCGCCCATCATGTCCACGCCCGAAATGAAGACGCCCAGCGTCGCCATGCAGAGCAGCGCGCTGATCCAGTCCAGCTTCACATCGTTGCGCGGCACTTCCGGCAGATGGCGCAGGCCAAACATGGCAAGCGCGCAGATCGGCAGGTTGACGGCGAAGATCCACGGCCACGGCGCCACGGACAGGATGGCCGAGCCGATGGTGGGCCCGAGCACCGACATGACCGCGACCGTGGTGGCATTGATGCTGATGCCCCGGCCCAGCATCTTGAGCGGATAGATGTTGCGCACCAGGCCGCCGAACATGCACATGAGCGTGGCCGCCCCCAGCCCCTGGAACACGCGCGCGGCGGTC
>JAEYVD010000101.1 GCA_023432075.1 Pseudomonadota bacterium
TGGGTGCATCGCAATTTCGCCTTTGTGGTGTTCGTCTACCTGGGCATCCTGGCCTGGCGGCTGCGCGCCGCCGAACCCGGCCTGCGCGGCCCGGCCACGCTGATGCTGGCCCTCCTGGCCGCGCAGCTGTTCACGGGGCTGACCACCATCTTCTTTCAGTGGCCGCTTCTGATCGCCGTCCTGCACAATGGGGGCGCGGCGGGCCTGACATTGTCGGCCGTGGTGTTGTTGGTGCGGCTGGCGTCTGCCGGCCGCGAGCCGGCGGGGCGGTACGACCCCAATTTGGTGCGCGTTTAAAATGAGGTCCACTATGACCAGTCTTGCCGCTCCTCAATCCGGATTGCTCCGCCAGTACCTCGTTCTCACCAAGCCGCGTGTCACGCAGCTGGCCGTGTTTTGCGCCGTGATCGGCATGTTCCTCGCGGCGCCCGGCATCCCGGACATGCGCCGGGTGCTGTTCGGCACGATCGGTATCTGGCTGCTGGCCGCCGCCGCCTTCGCCATCAACTGCCTGATCGAACAGGAAGTCGACGCCCGCATGCTGCGCACCGCGCGCCGGGCCACGGCGCGCGGCACCATTTCGGCATTCCAGGTGCTGAGCCTGTCGGGTCTGCTGGGCGGCGCGGGCATGTTCGTGCTCTATCACATGGTCAACCCGCTCACCATGTGGCTGACGTTCGCCACGTTTGTGGGCTACGCCATCATCTACACCATCATCCTCAAGCCGCGCACGCCGCAGAACATCGTGATCGGCGGCCTCTCGGGCGCGATGCCGCCGGCGCTGGGCTGGGCGGCCGTCGCCGATTCTGTGCCGGCCGAGGCCTGGGTGCTGGTCCTCATCATCTTCATCTGGACGCCGCCGCACTTCTGGGCGCTGGCGCTTTACCGCAACCACGATTACGCCAAGGCCGGCCTGCCCATGCTGCCGGTCACCCACGGCAACCAGTTCACGCGTCTGCACATCCTGCTGTACAGCCTGGCGTTGATGGCGACCACGCTGTTGCCCTACGCCATCCGCATGAGCGGGGAACTCTATCTGCTGTCGGCGCTGGTGCTGGGCGGCATGTTCGTGTCGTATGCGTGGCGCCTGTACCGCGCATACAGCGACGAGCTGGCCCGCAGCATGTTCCGTTTTTCCATTCTCTACCTGGCGCTGCTGTTTGGCGCCCTGCTGGTGGACCACTGGGTCGCCCTGTTGCGCTGACCCCCTGGAGGTTGTCGATGTCCGTGTTTTCCGCCAGCCGCCGGCTGGCCCTGCGACTGGGCGCCGCTGCCGCCGTCGCCGCCGCCCTGGCCGCCTGCGGCGACAGCAAGCCCGTCTTCAAGGGCAGCGATATCACCGGCACGCAATTGGGCCGCGGCATGGAACTGTCCGACCACAACGGCAAGCTGCGTCAGCTGTCGGACTTTTCCGGCAAGGTCGTGGTCGTGTTCTTCGGTTTCACGCAGTGTCCAGACGTGTGCCCCACGGCGCTGGCCGAACTGACCGAAGTCATGAAGAAGCTGGGTCCGGACGCCGATCGCGTCCAGGTGCTGCTGATCACGGTGGACCCCGAACGCGACACGCCCGAGGTGCTCAAGCAGTACGTCACGGCGTTTGACCCGCGCTTCCTGGGCCTGACCGGCACGCCCGACCAGGTCAAGAAGGCCGCCGCCTCGTTCAAGGCTTATTACGCCAAGGCGCCCACCAAGGACGGCAATTACACGATGGACCACACGGCCGCGTTCTATCTGCTGGACGGCAAGGGCGAATCGCGCGTGCTGGTCAACAACAACGTCGGCGTCGAAGCCCTGACGCAGGACATCCAGGCGCTGCTGAAGGGTTGAATCCCCGAGTCAAATTCCCGGGTTGAATCTCCAGGTGGATCCCGCGGGCTGATTTCCGCGGATTGATACCTGCGGCAGGTTCAGGCCTTTGCCGCCGCCCACGCGGCCAGTGCGGCGCGGGCCTGGTCGCTGAGTTCGGCGGCTGAAATATCGCGCCGATGCGCGATGATCATCAATGCGTAGGGCGTGGCCAGCGCGGCCGCCTCGGGACACAGGCGCGCCTCTTCTCCCACCGATGGCGAGGCGTTGCGCCAGTAGTTGATGGCCTGTTCGAGTTGGGGCAGCGTGATCAAATCCATGCGCCTATTGTCCACGAATGCCCCACCCTGTCCACCCTCCATCCGCCCTGCAATGAAGGGTCACCATCGCAACATGCCGAAACCGCGCGCGGGTGCTATACCACTGCCGGTTAGTTACGATGGAGCATCGTCATGAATACTTCGACCTCTACCGCGTCGCCGCGCCGCGGCCTGCATCCGCTGCTTGCCGCCGCCGCGATCGCCGTCATCGTCATGTGCTCGGTGGGCGTGGCCGCCGTGTTGGGCTGGCTGCCGTCGCCGTCGGCCAACCCGCATGCGGACCAGGCCGTGGCCGAGGCAGGTCCCGAAGACGCCAACCTGGCGCCCGCGCCTGCCGCCGCGCCGCCAGGAGCGGGTAGGCCCGCCGGCCAGATGCGCGAGGCGCAGCAAGCGCAGGCCGCCCCTTCTCCGCGTCCCGCCGCCGCGCCCGCACAGCAGGCGTGCGCCAGCTGCGGCGTGGTCGAGACCATCCGTCAGGTGCAGGTGCCCGCCCAGGACAACAGCGACCATTTGGTCGGCACCATCGCGGGCGGTGTCGCCGGCGGCGTTGTGGGTAATCAGTTTGGCGGAGGCAACGGCAAGACGGCGCTAACTGTGCTGGGCGCGGTCGGCGGTGCTTTGGCAGGCCGTGAAGTTGAGCGTAATATCAGACAGCAACAAACAGTGACGCACTATGAGCTCACGGTCCGCATGAATGACGGCAGCAAGCGCCAGTTCCGCAGCGCGCAGCCGTTCGCATTTGCCTCCGGCGACCACGTGCGCGTGGAGAACAATCAATTGCTGCCCGGCTGATCCCGGCCGACGGCGGCAAGCATCCCACTATGGAGAGATCTGGAATGAGCGACCAATACAACAACCCGTTCGTCCTGCCCGGCATGGGCCAGAATTCCGATCTCTCGGGCAATCCGCTTCTGGCCAGCATGGAGATGATGCGCCAGGCCTGGGCCGGCCTGACTGGCCCCGGCGGTCTTGCCAGCAGCCTGCCCATGGCGCCGCCCATGAATCTCGAAGACCTGGACCGCCGCATCGCCGAACTGCGCTCGGTGGAGAACTGGCTGCGCATGAACCTGAGCATGCTCTCCAGCACCATCCAGGGCATGGAGGTGCAACGCTCCACCATCAGCACCCTGCGCGCCTTCGTGGACAGCGCCTCGCGCATGGACATGGGCGCAACCCCGGGAGCTGGGGCGCCGTCGCCGCTGGAAGTCGCTCTGGGTCTGAAGCCCGCGCCCAAGACAGCCGCGTCCGCGCCGTCCGGCAATGCCGCGGCTGCCAGTGAAAAGGAAAATGCCGGCGCGCAGTCCGGCGCCAATGCGCCGGGCGAAGACACCGCGACCGGGCCGGAGTCGGCCGCGGCCATGAGCGAGCAGATGGGCGCTGCGGCGCAGTCGGCCTCCAAGGCCTGGTGGGAGCTGCTGCAGCAGCAATTCAATCAGATCGCGGCCGCCACCGCGGCGTCCATGCCCGCCAGCGCACCGGGCGCGGCCACCAGCGCCAAGTCCGAACCCGCAAATCCCAAGGCGTCGGCCGAGACGGCCGCCAAGCCCGGCAAACCCGCGGCAAAGCCCGCCGCCACCGCACGCAAGCCGGCCGCCGCCAAGAAAGCGGCCAAGCCAGCGGCCAAGACTGCCAAGAAAAACGGGCCTGCCGACGGCAAGCCCTGACCTCATCCTTCAATCGACACGCGGAGCAGCCGCCAGGCCGCCCGCCCGTCTCACAACCTACTGGAACTTATGCTTAATGTAGTGATTCTTGCCGCCGGACTGGGTAAACGCATGCAGTCCGACCTTCCCAAAGTGCTGCACACGCTGGCCGGCAAACCCATGCTGGCGCATGTGCTGGACAGCGCGCGCCAACTGAAGCCCGCGCGCATCGTCGTGGTGGTCGGCCATGGCGCCGATCGCGTCAAGCAGGCATTCGAAGGCCAGCCGGATCTGCACTTCGTGCTGCAGCAGCCGCAGCAGGGCACGGGCCACGCCGTGCAGCAGGCCGTGCCGCAACTGCTGGAAGGCGACGGCAAGGACGACGTCACGCTTGTTCTTTACGGCGACGTGCCGCTGGTGCAGCCAGAAACGCTGAAGCGGCTTCTGGACGCGCGCGGCCAAGGCGCCGCCGTACTGACCGAAGTGCTGGCCGATTCCACCGGTTATGGCCGCATCGTGCGCGACGCCAAGGGCAGCGTGTGCCGCATCGTCGAACACAAGGATGCCTCGGAAGCCGAGCGCGAGATCAAGGAAGTGAACACCGGCATCCTCACCGCGCCCACCGCGAAGCTGAAGGACTGGCTCACCCGCATCGACAACAACAACGCCCAGGGCGAGTACTACCTGACCGACGTGGTCGGGCTGGCCGTTGTCGACGAAGTGCCCGTGGGCGCGGCCCAGCCGGGCGCCGCCTGGGAAACGCTGGGCGTGAACAGCCGCGTGCAGCAGGCGGAGCTGGAGCGCCGCTGGCAGGCCGAGCAGGCTCGCCGCCAGCTTGAGGCCGGCGTCACGCTGGCCGACCCCGCACGCTTTGACGTGCGCGGCACGCTCACTTGCGGCCGCGACGTCTTCATCGATGTGGGCTGCGTCTTCGAAGGCCAGGTGTCCCTGGCCGACGGCGTGCGTGTGGGCCCGCATTGCGTGCTGCGCGACGTCAGCGTTGGCGCGGGCACGCACATCGAGGCCTTCAGCCATCTGCAGCAGGCCGAAGTCGGCCGCGATGCGCGAGTGGGTCCCTACGCCCGCCTGCGTCCGGGCGCCGAACTGGGCGACCGCAGCCATGTCGGCAACTTCGTCGAGATCAAGAAGAGCGTGCTGGGCGCGGACAGCAAGGCCAACCACCTTGCGTACATCGGCGACGCGGACATCGGCGCGCGCGTGAACGTGGGCGCGGGCACCATCACCTGCAACTACGACGGCGTGAACAAGCACCGCACCGTCATCGAAGACGACGCTTTCATCGGCTCGGACACGCAGCTCGTCGCGCCGGTGCGCGTGGGCCGTGGCGCGACGCTGGGCGCCGGCACTACCCTCACGCGTGATGCGCCGGCCGACAAGCTGACGGTGTCGCGTCCCAAGCAGGTCACCGTGGACGGATGGCAGCGCCCGGTAAAGAAGTCGTGACGCAGGAACAGGAAGCGGCCGCGGGGGGCGGGACCAAGCCCGTGCACCCCGACGGCCTGCCGGCGCCGCGCCGGTACTGGGCGGCGGCCACCGTGATGACGGGCATCAGCCTGTCGGTGCTGGACACCACCATCGCCAACGTGGCGCTGCCCACGATCGCCAAGGATCTGAACGCCCTGCCCGCGCAGGCAGTCTGGATCGTCAACGCCTACAACCTTGCCGTCGTGATGGCGCTCTTGCCGCTGTCCGCGCTGGCCGAGCGCATCGGCTTTCGCCGCATGTTCACGTTCGGGCTGGTGCTGTTCACGCTGGCTTCGCTGGGCTGCGCGCTCGCCGGCACGCTGTGGCAGCTGACCGCCGCGCGCGTGTTCCAGGGGCTGGGGGCGGCCACGCTCATGTGCATGTTCGGCGGCCTGGTGCGCAACATCTATCCGCTCAAGATGCTGGGCCGGGGCATCAGCATCAATGCCACCACGGTGGCGGTCATGTCGGTGCTCGGGCCCACCATTGGTTCGGCCATCCTGTCCGTGGCGCCGTGGCCGTGGATCTTTGCCGTCAATCTGCCGATTTGCGCGCTCGCCATGTTTGGCCTGCGCCATCTGCCGGAAGTGCCGCGCAACGATGTGAAGCTGGACTGGATCAGTGCGCTGCTGTGCATGGCGACGCTGGGCGTCTTCATCTCGGGCGTGGACATGATGGGCGAGGATCTGCTGCGGGGCATCGGCCTGGTCGCGATCTCCGCGGTGGCCGGACTGGTGCTGGTGCGCCGCGCCAGCCAGCAGACGGCGCCGCTGGTGCCCGTGGACCTGCTGCGCATCCGCCCGCTGGCGTTTGCGGTGGGCGCCTCGGCCTGCACCTTCGCCGCCCAGATGGCGTCCTACGTGTCGCTGCCGTTTTACTTCCAGCAGGTGCTGGGCCGGCCTTACCTTGAGGTGGGCATGTTGATGGGCGCCTGGCCGGTCGGCACGGCGATCATCGCGCCGCTTGCCGGGCGGCTGTCCGACCGCTATTCCGCCGCCACCCTGAGCGGCGTGGGGGCGGCCACGATGGTCGCGGGCATGCTGTGGCTGGCGCTCCTGCCATCCACGGTGTCGAACTGGCCCGTCATTGTCGGCATGTTCGTGGCGGGCGTGGGCTTCGGCTTTTTCCAGACGCCCAACAACCGCGCGCTGCTGTCTGCCGCGCCCCGGCTGCGCAGCGGCGCGGCGGGCGGCCTGCAAGCCACGACCCGGGTGTTCGGGCAAAGCTTCGGCACGGCGCTGGTGGCCATCGCCTTCAGTGTCAGCGCGGCCCACGGGCCGGGGCTGGCGCTGGTGCTGGGCACGGTGTGCGCGGCGCTGGCCGTGGTGGTCAACACCGTCCGTTTCAACAAGCTGCGGGCCTAGGGGCCGCAGCGGTTCCACCCCTCTCGAACCCCGCCCGGCCCCCCGGCGCGGGCCGCTTCTATAATGGCGGCCGGCGCCCGGTTTCACTGCCCGGGCGCGAAGATTACCTATTTTGAAGGCGCACAGGCATGAAAATCACGGTCGTGGGTACCGGTTACGTAGGATTGGTGTCGGGAGCGTGCCTGGCCGACATGGGCAACGATGTCATGTGCCTGGACGTGGATGCGGCCAAGATCGCGCTGCTGCGCCAGGGCGGCATTCCCATTTACGAGCCGGGCCTTGAAGACCTGGTGCGCCGCAACGTGCAGGCCGGGCGCCTGCATTTCACCGATGACATCGCGCAAAGCGTGGCGTTCGGCGACGTCCAGTTCATCGCCGTGGGCACGCCGCCCGGCGAAGACGGTTCCGCCGATCTCAAGTACGTGCTGGCCGCCGCGCAGAACATCGCGCGCCACATGACCTCGCGCAAGCTCATCGTCGACAAGTCCACCGTCCCCGTCGGCACGGCCGACAAGGTGCGCGCGGTGGTGCAGAAGGAGCTGGCCGCGCGCGGCGTGAACATCGCATTCAGCGTGGCGTCCAACCCCGAATTCCTGAAGGAA
>JAEYVD010000215.1 GCA_023432075.1 Pseudomonadota bacterium
CGGCCTGCCCGCCACCGTCAGGTTGGGCAAACGGCCGAAGTTGGAAAGCACCAGCGCGCCCACGGCGTACTGCGGCCCGTCCTTGATCCGCGCAACGCGCGAGGCCGAGCCGATGCCACCCTTGAACGAAAAGCTGGACATGCCCCGGCCGGCGCCAACCGCGCCCTGCGCGAATCGCCTGCCGACGGCAGCCAGCGCCTCGTCGTAATGCGATTCCTGGACCGCCATCGCCTGGATGTCGTTCAGGAACCCGTCGTTGCACTCGAACACCAGCGGGTTCACGGTCGCCATGCCGCGGCCGATGCCGGGGTTGGCCGCGACCGCGGCGCGGATCTGCGCATTGGCCGCCGTGCCCACGCCGAACGTATTGGTCAGCGCGATCGGCGTTTCCAGCACGCCCAGTTCCTGCACCTGAACCAGACCCGTGCTCTTGCCAAAGCCATTCAGCACGGTGGCCGCGGCCGGCGTCTTGTCCAGGAAGGGATCGCCGCCATGCGGGCGCACGACGGTCACGCCCGTCTGCAGCGGGCCATCGGCCAGGGTGCAGTGGCCGACGGTGATTTCGCCCACGTCGCAGATCGAGTCCAGCGGGCCCGAGGGCAGTACGCCGATCCGCGGGATGTCCAGCGCTTGTTTGTCCATGTTCGTCTACGTGTCGCCACGCTCCAGAATGCAAAACGCCGCCACCCTGGGTCCGGGGCACGCGCGGGGCAGCGCGTGGCGGACGGAGGCGGCGGCGGAAGAATCGCCCTCCACGCCGGCCTGGGCAATCAGGCCGGCGGCAGGTTTACTTGCGGTCGATCTTGGGATCGAGCGCGTCGCGCAGGCCGTCGCCCAGCAGGTTGAACGCCAGCACCGTCAGGAAGATGGCAAGCGCCGGGAAGATGGCGACGTGCGGTGCAATGACCATGTCGGCACGCGCTTCGTTCAGCATCGCGCCCCACTCCGGCGTGGGAGGCGAAGCGCCCATGCCCAGGAACGACAGGCTGGCCGCGGTGATGATCGAGGTGCCGATCCGCATCGTGCCGTACACCACGATCGGCGAGATCGTGCCGGGCAGGATGTGGCGCATGATGATCGTCCAGTCGGACGCGCCCACGCTCTTGACGGCTTCGACGTACGTCATCTGCTTGATCGACAGCGTGTTGCCGCGCACCAGGCGGGCAAACGCGGGCACGCTGAACACGGCCACGGCCACGATCACGTTGACCATGCTGGAGCCCAGGATGGCGACCACGCCGATGGCCAGCAGCATGCCGGGGAATGCCAGCAGCACGTCGGAGATACGCATCGTGATGCGTTCCCACCAGCCTTCGTAGTAGCCGGCCATCAGGCCCATGAACGTGCCGACGATGGCGCCCATGGCGACCGACAGGAAGCCGGCGGCCAACGAGATGCGCGCGCCCATGATGATGCGGCTGAAGATGTCGCGGCCCAGCGAATCCACGCCCAGCCAGTGCGCGAGGGACGGACCGGCGTTCAGCGCGTCGTAGTCGAAGAAGTTCTCCGGGTCGTACGGCACGATCCACGGCGCGAAGACCGCGACGATGACCAGCAGCAGGACGAAGAGGCCCGCGCCGACGGCGAGCTTCTGCTTCTTGAATTTACGCCAGAACTCGGTGGCGGGCGTGCGCACGTCGTTCTTGGGAACGGCGGCGATGGTTGCGGCGGGTGTCGTATTGCTCATGGCCGCCTCACTTGTAACGGATGCTGGGATTGATGACGCCATACAGCACGTCGACAATCAGGTTGATCAGGATGAATTCCAGCGAGAACAGCAGCACGAGGCCCTGGATCACCGGATAGTCGCGCTGGGTCACGGCGTCCACCAGCAGGCGGCCAAGGCCGGGCCAGTTGAACACGGTCTCGACCACGATCGAGCCGCCCAAGAGGAAGCCGAACTGCAGGCCCATCATGGTCACGACGGGAATCAGCGCGTTGCGCAGCGCGTGCTTGATGATGACGCGGCGCTCGGACAGGCCCTTGGCGCGGGCCGTGCGCACGAAGTCTTCCTGCACGACTTCCACGAACGACGCCCGCGTGAAGCGCGCCATCACCGCGGCCACGGCGGCGCCGAGCGTGATGGAAGGAAGAATGTAGTGTTGCCAGGTCGAGGCGCCCACCGTGGGGAGCCAGCCGAGGTTCACCGAGAAAATCTGCATCAACATCATGCCCAGCGCGAACGCGGGGAACGAGATGCCGGACACCGCCAGCGTCATGCCAAGACGGTCGGGCCAGCGATTGCGCCATACCGCCGACACGATGCCGATGATCATGCCAAAGCCAACGGACCACACCATGCTCGCAAGGGTGAGCCACAAGGTGGGCATGAAACGGTCGGCGATTTCGGTCGAGACGGGGCGCTTGGTGCGCAGCGAGGTCCCGAGGTCGCCCTGCAGCATGTGGCTGAAGTAGCGCACGAACTGCTGCGGCAGGGGCAGATCCAGCCCAAGTTCCTTGCGCACGAGCTCGACGGTTTGCTGGTCGGCTTCGGGCCCGGCGGCCAGTCGCGCCGGGTCGCCCGGAAGCATGTGCACAAACAGGAACACGACCACCGCTACCAGCAGCAGCGTGGGGATCATGCCCAAAAGACGTTTGACGATGTAGGTCAGCATTGAAATTCCTGCAACATCGGCGGGGACACCGCGTCCCCGCCGAATGTGGCCTTACAAGGGCCGGAAGGCCCCGAGAGTTACTGCTTGGTTTACTGCTTCAGGTCGATGTCGCCGAACCAGAACGAGGTGTCCGGTTCCACGTACACGCCCGACAGGTTCTTCGACTTGACGTACAGGTTGTTCTGGGTCACCAGGAAGGCCCACGGGGCGTCCTTCCAGATGGTTTCCTGAACGTTCTTGTAGATCTCGGTCTTCTTCTCGCGGTCGGTCGTGGCCAGCGCTTGCTGGACGCCTTCGTCAACCGACTTGTTCGAGTAGTACGACACGTTGTTCAGCACCGGCGGGAACGCGGCGGTGGTCAGGAGCGGACGCAGGCCCCAGTCGGCTTCACCGGTCGAGGACGACCAGCCGGCGTAGTACATGCGGACCTTGGCGTCTTCAGGCTTTTGCACCTGTTGCACGCGCTGCACGCGCTGGCCGGATTCCAGGACTTCCACGGAAACCTTGATGCCGACCTGGGCGAGCTGCTGCTGCAGGAACTGAACGACCTTCACCGAGGTGCCGTCGTTATAGGCGGACCACAGCGTGCTTTCGAAGCCGTTGGGGTAGCCGGCTTCGGCCAGCAGGGCCTTGGCCTTCTTGATGTCGTAGGGCCATGCGCCGATCTTGTGCGCGTAGTCCACGCCTTGCGGCACGACGCCGTCGATGACGGTGGCGTAGCCCGAGAACGCGACCTTGGCCAGGGCGTCCTTGTTGATGGCGTAGTTGATGGCTTCACGCACCTTGACGTTGTCGAACGGCTTTTGCTGCGTGTTCATCGACAGGTAGCGGGCCATGATCGAGTTCTTGTGATCGACCACGTCCAGCTTTTCGTTCTTCTTCAGCACGGCGGCCTGCTCGAACGGCACCGGGAAGGCGAAGTGCGCTTCACCCGTCTGCACCACGGCGGCGCGGGTGTTGTTGTCGGTCACGGTGCGGAAGGTCAGCGTGTCGACCTTCGGGTAGCCCTTCTTCCAGTAACCGTCGAACTTCTTGACCTTCAGGTATTCAGCCGGCTTCCATTCGACGAATTCGAACGGGCCCGTGCCGACCGGGTGAAAGCCGATTTCCTTGCCGTACTTGGCCAGGGCAGCGGGCGAGATCATCATGGCGGCCGGGTGGGCCAGCGCGTTGATGAAGGCCGAGAACGGCTTCTTCAGCGTGATCTTGACGGTCATCGGATCGACCACTTCGGTCTTCTCGATGACGCTGAACTGGATGTAGCGCGACAGGCGGTTGTCCGGGTTGGCCGGACGATCGAAGTTGATCTTGACCGCTTCGGCGTTGAAGTCGGTGCCGTCGTGGAACTTCACGCCGGGACGCAGCTTGAACGTGTAGACCAGGCCGTCTTCGCTGACCGTGTAGTCGGTCGCCAGGACCTTCTGCACCTTCAGGTCCTTGTCGAACTCGAACAGGCCTTCGTAGTAGGCCTTGCCAGCCGCCTGGTTCAGCGTGCTGTTGGTGTTGTAGGGATCAAGCGTTTCCAGCGCGATGGAAACGGCGAACGTCACGTCCTTGGCGGCATGGGCCATCGGCGCGGCGAGCACGCCGAAGGCCAGCGCGGCAGCGGCCATCAGCTTGGTGGGGCGCAGAACTTTCATCATTGCAACTCCTGGTTCCAAAAAAAGGTCAACTACTGAGTCAATACGCGCCGCCGACGGGATGGCGGGCTACAAAATGATCCGTACCGACCTGCACCAGCGGCTGCACCACCGGTTCGTCGTTCAGTTTGCGGATCGGGCTGGGGATTTCATCGGACAGCAAGGTGCGCTTCATGTGGCGGCGCGCCGGATCGGCGATCGGCACGGCCGACATCAGCTTCTTGGTGTAGGGATGCTGGGGATTCTCGAAAATCGCGCGGCGCGGGCCGATCTCGACGATCTGGCCCAGATACATCACCGCCACGCGATGGCTGACGCGTTCGACCACGGCCATGTCGTGCGAGATGAACAGGAACGAGATGCCCATGTCGCGCTGCAGGTCGATCAGCAGGTTCACGATCTGCGCCTGAATCGACACGTCCAGCGCCGACACTGACTCATCCGCGATCACCACCTTGGGATTGAGCGCCAGCGCCCGCGCAATGCAGATCCGCTGACGCTGCCCGCCCGAGAACTCATGCGGATAGCGGTCGATCATTTCCGGCAGCAACCCGCACTTGTCCATCAGCCACCGCACCCGATCCTGCGCCGCTTTACCGCGCGCCACCTTGTGGATCAAGAGCGGCTCCATGATCGAAT
>JAEYVD010000824.1 GCA_023432075.1 Pseudomonadota bacterium
GCGACCGCCTGACCGCCTACGTCATCTGCGGCCTGTTTGCGTTGGTGGGCAACCGCCTGGGCTACAACGTGCCGTTCGCGGACGCGCTGCCCGGCATGGGCATCATCGTGCTGCTGGTCGTCATCACGGACCTCATCCTGCGCGTCGTGCCCAAGCTGCCGGCGGTGTTTGTGCTGTCGCTGATCGCCATGACGGCCGGTTGCCCTGGCGTGCTGCCGTACTCGGACCAGATCATCGCGATGGTCGGCAAGGTCAACTTCCTGCCGTTCACGACCGTCATCCTGGCCATGGCCGGCCTGTCGATCCTGAAAGACCTGCCCGCGTTCCGCAAGCTGGGCTGGAAGATCGTGGTGGTGTCGCTGGCCGCCAATGCCGGCACGTTCATGGGCGCCACGATGATCGCGGAATTCTTCCACTGATCGGTCTTCGCGCCACGAGAAAGCCGCCTTTTGAGGCGGCTTTTTTCATGGGCCGGTGTCAGACACTCGTCTAGACGCCATCGCCAACCGACGGGTATCTCTTTTTGGTGTCTGACACCTGGGTCAGCGCGGGGATCAGGGCGCGGCGCCGGGCCGGTAGCGCGCGTTGTCGGTCACGTTCTCGGTGGGACCGATGTTGGCCACCGCGGGGACAGCGGCACCCGCCGCCTTCAGGACAGCTGCGGCCTGCAACTCGACTTGCGGATTGCCCATCGCGACCCGGTAGGGCTGCAGCGGCGCCAGACCCTCGATGGTGCCCCAATTGTTCGCCGTGTCGGCGCGTTGCGCCGCCGGATCAGGCCGAGCCGCAAAGTCTTCCACCGCGCGCCGCATCCGGACGTCTGCGTAAAGGTCACGCAGCGCGTCGACATTGATGGCGGGAGCGGAGAGGGCGAGGGGGGCGACGGCAGCGTCGGCTTTGTCCTTGACGCGCGGGGCGTCTTGGTCGGCACGCGCCGATTTGGCGGCCTGGGTACGTTCCAGGCGCTGGCTTTCCCAGGCGGCCTGGGCCTGGGCGGTGCGCTGGGCCTGCCGGGCGGCAAAGTTTTGCGCGGCGCGTTCGGCTTCCCAGGCGGGGCGGTTTTCATCCAGCATCGACACGCGCGCGGGATAGGGGGCGGCGGCGGGAGGAATCGCGGAGATCGCAGCGATGGCCATGCGGGGCTCCTTGTCGTGATAGACCTTTGGGTTGGTCTGTCCGGCGGGTTACAAGTTCAATGTAACCGAGGCGCAAAAGCCGAAGCGAAACGAGGTGTGAGAAAAAAATCCCTGCCTTTTCGGGGCAGGGATTGTCGCGCGAGACGTGCGGCGCCGTGTTCGATCAGGGCTTGGTGGCCTGCATCGAGGGGCGCTGGCTGAAATCTTCGTACCAGGCGGCCGTGGCCGGGTGCGTGGCGCGCCAGTTTAGGTCGGGGAAGCGGAAGTCCAGGTATCCCAGCGCGCAGCCGATGGTGATGGTGCCGATGTCCAGCCGGCCTGCCAGGCCCGCGGCATTCTTTTCGATCAGGGCAAGGCCGTCGCGCACCTTGCCCAGTTGGCCTTCGACCCAGCCATCCCAGCGCAACGCCTCGGGGCGCAGCACGGTCTCGTAGCGCGCCAGCAGCGCCGCGCCGAGCATGCCGTCGGCCATCGCCTGTTCGGTCAGCGCCGACCAGCGGGCCTTGCCCGCAGGAAAGAACGCACCGCCGCCCAGGTCGTTCAGATACTCGCAGACGACGCGGCTGTCGAACAGCGCCTGGCCTTCGTCGGTGATGAAGGTGGGCACCTGGCCCAGCGGGTTGCTCGGGATGATGGTTTGGTCGCGGGCGACGGGACCAGCGGCGCTGGGCAGCTTTTCAATCCGGTCGGCCAAGCCGAGTTCATGGGCAATGACCATGCACTTGCGTACAAAGGGCGAAGCGGGCGAGAAGAAGATTTTCATGGGGTTCCCTGTCGGTGAGAGGCGTCAGTGTTGCGCAGCGTGCTAACGCTGTCCAGCCTGCTTGCGGATGACAATCGGGAAGGCATGAAGCGGGGGAATTGCCAGCGGCAGGCGGGAAGCGGCCGGCGGCGGAAAAGGCAGTGCGGCGCGTCAGGCGAGGCGCGCCTTGCGTGCTGACGGCGCCGCAACCGTTGCGGCCCGGCGCGCGCGGCTTATTCCGTAATGCCCGTTTCCAGGCAGGGCTTGAACTCGCCGGATTCCGGATCGCGCAGGAACAGGACGCCGGTGGCCACGCCAAAGTAGGCGCCGTGCAGTTCCAGTTCGCCCTTTTCGACACGGCGGCGAATAGACGGGAACGTCATCAGGTTGTTCAGGCTGTGCGCGACGGTGGCCAGTTCCAGGCGCTTCAGGTTGGCCTGGCGGTCGCCGGTCTCCGGGGACATGCCCTTGGCGACGGGTTCGATCTGCGACATCCATTTGCCGATGAAATCGCTCTTGCTGAGCGGCGTCGCGTCGTCGAAGAAGAAGCGGATGCCGCCGCAGGAGGCGTGGCCCAGCACGACGATGTGCTTGACGTTCAGGCCGTTGACCGCAAATTCGATGGCGGCGCTGGTGCCGTGGTACGACGATTCCGAGT
>JAEYVD010000351.1 GCA_023432075.1 Pseudomonadota bacterium
ACCGGCTTCCCGTCCAACGCCAGACGCCGCCGCAGCGCGGCGCCGGTGCTTGTCGTTCGCGCCTTCGCCGCCGGCATCCTGCTGGCGCATTCTACGGAGGAACGACCCATGCTGACCGAGATCGTCACGCGTGCCTTGTCCCAACTGACCGGCAATGCCCTCAATGGCGACGGCATCAAAGGACAGTTTCAGTACGCTTATGCCAGTGATGACGGCCAATACGTGGCCATATTGACCCATGACATGACCACCTATGTGGTCGACTTGAGTACCCAGCGGTATTTCGCGGAGTGCGGCGGATCGCCTCGCGGATTTGCCGGCCATGTGCTTGAAATGGAGGGCGCCACCGCGCGCTCCCATCCGTGGCCCGCCGCGCAAGATTTGTTCGACCTGGACATGGACGCCGACGAATTGGCATGGCGGCAGTGCCCCGGTTTGCGCCATGCGGGAAACGGCGCGCATCGATCTGTGGAGAGCCGCGCCGCCTGAGAGTGGCCAGAAGCGGCAACGTTTCACTGAACCGGCGTCACCGCCGGTTTTTTTTTGTCCTTTCCCTGCCGGTAGGCGGCGCGCGGCCCGGTCGCTAAAATCCTGGCCATGACGACGCCCGCCGAACTCCGCGCCCCGCAAGGCTCCACCCTGGTCCCGTGCACGCACGCGCGCCACGCCGACCAGATCCTGGCCATCTTCAACGACGCCATCGCGAACTCCACCGCGCTGTACGACTACAAGCCGCGGCCGCGCGAGGCCATGCTGGGCTGGTTCCAGGCCAAGGAGCAAGGCGGTTTTCCCGTCTTGGGACTGGAAAACGAAGACGGCGAATTGATGGCGTTCGCGAGCTACGGCACGTTCCGCGCGTTTCCGGCGTTCAAGTATTCGGTCGAGCATTCCGTATACGTGGACGGGCGCTTTCGCGGCCGGGGCCTGGGCGAGGCAATGATGGCCATCCTGATCGAACGGGCGCGCGCCGATGGCGTGCACGTGATGGTCGGCGGCATCGACGCGTCCAATCAGGGCAGCATCCGCCTGCATGAAAAGCTGGGGTTCGTGCATGCCGGCACCATCCGCGAGGCCGGCTTCAAATTCGGCCGCTGGCTCGACCTGGCCTTTTATCAGCTGACGCTGAACACGCCGGAAAACCCGGTCGACGGCTGAGATCGGCGGCTGGCGCGCTCGGCCTCTACTTCGACAGCATCCGCATCGCCTGCTCCAGCCCGGCGACCGTCACGGGATACATGCGGTCTTGCATGATGTCGCGCATCAAGGCGATGGACTGGCGGTACTGCCAGGAAGCCGTGGGCTCGGGATTCAGCCAGACCGACTTGGGCCAGGCGTCCAGCAGCCGGCGCATCCATTCGGCGCCGGGTTCCTTGTTGTAGTGTTCGACCGAGCCCCCGGGCTGCAGGATCTCGTAGGGACTCATGGTGGCGTCGCCCACGATGATCAGGCGCCAGTCCGGGTTGTACTTGCGCAGCACGTCCCAGGTGTCGAAGCGCTCGTTCTGGCGCCGGCGGTTGCTCTGCCACAGGCTTTCGTACGGGCAGTTGTGGAAGTAGTAGACCTCGAGGTTGCGGAACTCGCTGCGGGCCGCCGAGAACAGTTCCTCGACGCGGCCGATGTGGTCGTCCATGCTGCCGCCCACGTCCAGCAGCATCAGCACTTTCACCGTGTTGTGGCGTTCCGGAACCATGCGCAGGTCCAGATGGCCGGCGTTGCGCGCGGTGCTGGCGATGGTGTCGTCCAGGTCCAATTCCAGATCGGCGCCTTGGCGCGCGAAACGGCGCAGGCGGCGCAGCGCCACCTTGAAGTTGCGCGTGCCCAGTTCGACCTGGTCGTCGTAGTCCTTGAACTGGCGCATGTCCCAGACCTTGACCGCCGTGCGGTTGCCGGCCGATGCGCCGCCCACGCGAATGCCTTCGGGGTGATAGCCGCCGTTGCCGAAGGGCGACGTGCCGCCCGTGCCGATCCATTTGCTGCCGCCCGCGTGGCGTTCCTTCTGCTCGTCCAGGCGCTCCTTGAAGAGCTCCATCAGCTTGTCCCAGCCGTGCTTTTCGATGGCGGCTTTTTCTTCGGGCGACAGGCTTTTTTCGAATTGCTTGATGAGCCAGTCGAGCGGGACCTCTTTGCCTGCGGGCAACGCGGCCTCGATGCCGCGATAGTACGCGCCAAACGCCTTGTCGTAGCGGTCGTAGAGCGATTCGTCCTTGACCAGCGTGGCGCGCGCCAGGAAGTAGAACTCGTCCAGCGTGGGCGACATCAGGTCCTGGCGCAGCGCGTCCACCAGCGTCAGGTATTCCTTGACCGAGACCGGCAGCTTGTGCGCCCGGAGGTGATAGAAGAAGTCGATCAGCATGTGTGCGCCGCCCGTGGATGCAGGATCAGCGGCGTTGGCCGCCGCGCGTCATGGCCGCCAGGCGTTCGAGCAGATGCACGTCCTGCTCGTTCTTGAGCAGCGCGCCAGCCATCAGCGGCACGGCGGTGGCCGTGTGCGCGTCGATCTGCGCGGCCGAGACGTCCTCGGCCAGCAAGAGGCGCAGCCAATCCAGCAGTTCGGATGTGGACGGTTTTTTCTTCAGCCCCGGCGCATCGCGCAGCGCGAAGAACGTGTCCAGCGCGGCGCGCAGCACGTCCTGCTTCAGATCCGGATAGTGGACCGACACGATGTCGCGCATCGTGTCGCGATCGGGAAAGCGGATGTAGTGAAAGAAGCAACGGCGCAGGAACGCGTCGGGCAGGTCCTTTTCGTTGTTGGACGTGATGATGACGAGCGGGCGGTGGCGCGCGGAGATGGTCTCGCGCGTCTCGTACACGTGGAACTCCATGCGGTCCAGTTCGCGCAGCAGGTCATTGGGGAATTCGATGTCGGCCTTGTCGATCTCGTCGATCAGCAGCACCACGGGCTCGTGCGACTGGAACGCCTGCCACAGCGTGCCCTGCACGATGTAGTTGCGGATGTCGCGAACCTTCTCGTCGCCCAACTGCGAATCGCGCAGGCGCGACACCGCGTCGTATTCGTACAGACCCTGATGCGCCTTGGTGGTGGACTTGATGTGCCATTGCATCAGCGGCCGTCCCAGCGCGCGGGCCACTTCCTCGGCCAGCATCGTCTTGCCGGTGCCGGGTTCGCCCTTGATGAGAAGCGGGCGCTGCAAGGTGAGGGCGGCGTTCACGGCGAGCTTGAGATCGTCGGTGGCGACGTAGCTGTCGGTGCCATCGAAGCGGACTGGCTTGGCGGAGGAGGCGGTCTGGGCTGCGGACATGGTCTGATGGCTTCTGTGGTTTGATTGGGATCAACACTAACGCAAGGTATTAATCCTGAGCAATTATCGTACAATCAGGCGGTTTTGCTTTGGGTTCCACCCGCAACGTGTTTGCAGAGGGCCTTTTCGTGTGAGCAGGCCCTAGTCCTTAGCCATACCAAGAAGAGTCATTCCAATGAAGTTGCGAACCTCTCTGAAGTACACGGTTTCCGTGTTGGCCACGATGGCGTCCTGTGCGATCGCCGGCCAGGCTGTTGCTGCAGACGCAGCGCCGGTCGGTAATGTCCAGAATGCCCGAGACAAGGTTTCGATGTGCATCGGTTGCCATGGCATCCCAGGCTACAAGGCATCGTTTCCCGAGCTTTACCATGTTCCGATGATTGCTGGCCAAAACGCCAAATACATCGAAACGGCCCTCAACGAGTACAAGAAAGGCGCGCGCAGCCATCCCACGATGGATGCCATCGCCGGCAGCTTGACCGACCAGGATATCGCCGACCTGGCCGCGTACTACTCGAATCTCAAGTAAGGGGGCAACACCATGAACCGCACCATGCTTGCCCTTGCGGGCGCGACCCTGGCCATTTCGGGCGCAGCCGCCCAGGCGCAGGACCTGGCGGCCGGCAAGGCCGTCTTCGATAAATTCAACTGCGCCTCGTGCCACGGCGCCGACGCCAAGACGGCGGTGGATCCCGCCTATCCGACGCTGGCCGGGCAACACGCCGATTACCTGGTGCATGCCCTGAAGGCCTACAAGCGTGGCGCCTCCGGCAGCGCGGCCACGGCCAATGTGCGCAAGAACCCGATCATGGGCGCCTTTGCCACGCAGTTGTCCGACCAGGACATTTCCAACGTGTCGGCGTGGCTGGCGTCGCTGCCCAGCGACCTGGGCGTCCGGCGCTAAAACGCGCCCGCTGCGGCGGGTGTGCAAGGAAAAACCCTCGCTAGCGAGGGTTTTTTGTTTGGGTCAGAGGCTGGCGCGGCGGCGGATCAGGTCGATGTAGGTGTCGCTGTCCAGCGGTGTGCCCAGGCGCTGCGCCTCCCAGACGACCTGGCCCAGGCATTCCATGATTTCATGGGCGGCGTGGTGCGCGTCCGAGCGCGCCGTCAGCTGCTGGTAGGCCTGGCGGATGCCGGGCGGATGGTCGATGGACAGTTGTTCCGCGATCGCCAGGTGCATGGACAGGTGCAGGAACGGATTGGTCCGGCCTTTTTCCACCGCGTATTCGGCCGTCATGGCCTCGGGGCTTTCGAGGTCTGCGTGGTATTCCGGGTGCTCGATGATCCAGTCCAGCGCGATCGCCTCCAGCGGGGTCAGGACCTCGTTGGCGCGGTGCTTGCGCCAGGTTTCGATAAAGAATTCGCGAACTTGGTCGCGGGAGGGATTGAACATCGGGAGGGGGCCAAAAGCAGGATGGAGTCGGTTTATTTTACCGCCCCACGATGCAGCTCAGGTTTCGCCCGGCGCTTTGCGATATAGAATGGGCTGCTATCCGCCATCCGGTGTGCGGTTCGCAGGAGGCGGTATGACCCGCGGAATCGGACGTTGTCCGATCCTGGCGCGTGCAGAAAAACCACCCGGAGCAAATGGAGCATTCATGTCCTACCAACATATCAAGGTTCCCGCCGGCGGCCAGAAAATCACGGTCAACGCCGATTTCTCGCTGAATGTGCCTGACCAGCCCGTCATCCCCTTCATCGAAGGCGACGGCACGGGCGCCGACATCACCCCCGTCATGATCAAGGTCGTCGACGCGGCAGTGCAGAAGGCGTATGGCGGCAAGCGCAAGATCCATTGGATGGAGGTCTACGCCGGCGAAAAGGCCACCAAGGTCTACGGCCCGGACGTGTGGCTGCCCGACGAAACCCTGGAAGTCGTCAAAGACTACGTGGTTTCCATCAAGGGCCCGCTGACCACCCCGGTTGGCGGCGGCATTCGGTCCCTGAACGTGGCCCTGCGCCAGCAGCTGGACCTGTATGTGTGCCTGCGTCCCGTGGCGTACTTCAAGGGCGTGCCGTCCCCGGTGCGCGAGCCCGAAAAGACCAACATGGTGATCTTCCGCGAAAACTCGGAAGACATCTATGCGGGCATCGAATACATGGCCGAAAGCGAGCAGGCCAAGGAACTGATCCAGTTCCTGCAGACCAAGCTCGGCGTCAAGAAGATCCGTTTCCCGAACACCTCGTCCATCGGCATCAAGCCGGTGTCGCGCGAAGGCACCGAGCGCCTGGTGCGCAAGGCGGCTCAGTACGTCATCGATAACGACCGCACGTCGCTGACGCTGGTGCACAAGGGCAACATCATGAAGTTCACCGAAGGCGGCTTCCGCGATTGGGGCTACGAGCTCCTGCAGAAGGAGTTCGGCGCGCAGCTGATCGACGGCGGCCCGTGGTGCAAGTTCAAGAATCCCAAGACGGGCCGCGAGATCATCGTCAAGGACGTGATTGCCGACGCGTTCCTGCAGCAGATCCTGCTGCGCCCCGCGGAATACGACGTCATCGCCACCTTGAACCTGAACGGCGACTACATTTCGGACGCGCTGGCCGCGCAGGTGGGCGGCATCGGCATCGCCCCGGGCGCCAACATGTCCGATTCCGTGGCCATGTTCGAGGCCACCCACGGCACGGCGCCCAAGTATGCCGGCAAGGACTACGTGAATCCGGGCTCCGAAATCCTGTCCGCTGAAATGATGCTGCGTCACATGGGCTGGACCGAAGCCGCCGATCTGATCATCTCCAGCATGGGAAAGTCGATCCAGTCCAAGAAGGTCACGTACGACTTTGCCCGTCTGCTGGAAGGCGCGACGCAGGTGTCGTGCTCGGGCTTTGGCCAGGTGATGATCGAAAACATGTAAGCCGCGGATAGGGCTTGCCGCAAGGCTGCGTGCCGCGCAGGTCCCGGATACCGCTCTTTCGCCAAACCCGCCCGCCTTCATGGCCGGCGGGTTTTCTCTAACCACCGGCATGACGCGCATTGTGCGTGCTTTGTTCTTTTCAGGTTGATTGTTGTGCCCCGACTGTATGTAACCCTGGCCGCCTGGCTGGTGCTGCTGATGCCCGCCCTGGCGCT
>JAEYVD010000367.1 GCA_023432075.1 Pseudomonadota bacterium
GACCTACCAGCAGTTCCAGGACGACCCGCGCAGCGCGCCGCTTGCCGAGCAATACAACACGCGCAAGACGGTAAAGCAGACGCAGGGCGGGCTGGTCTTCGACCACCAGGTCGACGGCCGCAACGCGTTGCGCGTGATGGTTTACTACGGCCAGCGCGATACGACGCAGTATCAGTCGATCCCGCCTGCCGTGCAGACACCGCCCACGCAAGCCGGCGGCGTCATCGACCTGAAGCGCCAATACGGCGGCGCCGATGTGCGCTGGACGTCCGAGCTTGCCTTGGGCGGCCGGGCGCTGACCCTGATCGGCGGCTTTGCCTACGACGCCATGCAGGAAGACCGCAAGGGCTACCAGAACTTCATCGGCGCGGGCCCCAGCCGGCAACTCGGCGTGCAGGGCGCCTTGCGCCGTGACGAGACCAACCGCGTCTACAACGCCGACCCCTACGCCCAGGCCTCCTGGAACTTCGCCGACCGCTGGACGCTGGACGCCGGTCTGCGATACAGCACGGTCCGCTTCAACTCCGACGACCACTACATCACGCCCGGCAACGCCGACGACAGCGGCAGCGCGCGCTACCGCAAGGCCTTGCCTGTGGCCGCGCTGCGCTACGCCGTCAATGACGATGTCAGCGTCTACACCTCGTACGGGCGGGGCTTCGAGACGCCGACGCTGAACGAGATCTCGTACCGGCCCGGCGGCGACCCGGGGCTGAACTTCGGTTTGATGCCATCGGTCAGCACCAACCTTGAAGCCGGCATCAAGGCCCGCATGGCCGGCGGCTTGCTGACGGCCGCGGTCTTTCATAACCGCACCGACGACGAGATCGTCTCCGCCGGCAGCTCAGGCGGCCGCACCAGTTATCAGAACGCCGGCCGCACCCGCCGAGATGGCCTGGAACTGAGCTGGTCTGGAGAATTCGCGCAGCACTGGCGCACGCAGGTGGCCTATACGCTGCTCAACGCGCGCTATGCCGACGACGGCTCGGGCAACATCCGCGCCGGCAACAAGATCCCGGGCATCGCACGCCAGGCGGCCTTCGCGTCCCTGGCCTGGGCGCCGCCCGAAGGCTGGCAGGCAGGCGTGGAAGGCCGCTACCTGTCCAAGATCTACGTCAACGACGCCAACAGCGCGGACGCACCCGCCTATTTCGTGGCCGCCGCCAGCGTCGGCTATGTGAAGCGGGTGGGGCAGTGGGAAATGAACGCCTACGCGCGCGTCGACAACCTGTTCGATCGCGACTACGCGGGTTCGGTCATCGTCAACGAAGCCAACGAGCGTTACTACGAACCGGCGCCCGGACGGAATGCGGGCGTGGGGGTGGGGGCGACGTACCGGTTTTGACGCGCAAGGCGCGGCGGGCTGACGTGGCCCCGCCGGCGTCTTACGCCGCGGCCCGGTAGCAGAACGCGCTGTCCTCGCAGTCGCCGCATCCCGGCGCGGCTGCGGGGGGCAGGTCGGCGTGTTCGCAGGCCGAGTAGGCCAGGAATTTCTTCCAGCGCATGTTGTCCACGTTGCGGCTCACCAGTCCGGGGTAGTGGCGCGCCAGCAGCACGGTGACGTCGTCGCGTCCGGACAGGCCCAGGTCGCGCCAGAGGTGGTCGGGCCGCAGGCAGGCGTGCGCCAGGATGCTGCTGACCCATTGGGTCGTCTCGGGTCCGGGCGCGCGGTAGGCGTCCAGCAGCACGCGCATCAGTAGCGTGAAACCGGGCTGCGGGTCGCTGGCGCCTTTGGCGGCATAGGCGGCAAATTGTTCGCGCATGGCGGACAGGGACGTGTCGAACGCAGTCAGGGCGCCCGGGAACAGGTAGTCCAGGAGGTCTTGCAGCTCGGCGGGCGACAGGCCGCTGCGGGCCAGGTCCTCGTGTGCGATGCTGGTGCCCAGCACCGCGGCGAAAAAGCCGGCATCGGGATGGACGGGGGGCGCGTGACGCAACAAGGCATCCGCAAACCGCTGGGCCCGATCGGCGATGCGGGGGTCGGGAATAAAGGGCGGCACGGGCACGGCGTCCATGATGATCTGCTGCAAAGACGGTTTACTAAGCTGTTAACTAAACAGTGTAGGGGCGAATATATAACGAAAAATCGGCGGGTTTGTGCCATCTACGGGTCAATCCCCGTTGGGACATACCCGAGGGTGTTTAGCGGGGACAGGTATCATCGGCATCCCTTTCATTGCCCACTGCTCCGCTACATGCCGCGCCTCTTCCGTCCCGTTGTCACCCGTCTGTTTGGCGCCGTCGCGCTGGCGCTGGCCGGCATGGTGGCGTCGCTGCCACCGGCTGTTGCTTCCGACATTGGCGCGGTCATCGAATCGATCCGGCTGTCGCGCTATCCGCTGCGCCAACCCGAGCGCCGGGTCTGGGGCACCGAGAACGTCAAGGACGTCGTGCTCGTCGGGCAGATGGAGAACCGGCTTTACCTGTACCGCTATGTGCGCGAGGGGGCCAAGGACTTCCGGCTGGATTTCCGGTCGCAGCCGCTGGTGATCGATCCTGAAGGCTGGTCGGCCTCGCGTGAGGAGAACGTGGCGGTCCGGTCGCCGCGCGCAGATGAGACCTTCTATTGGGTCGGCTATGCGGATCGCGGCGCCACCGCGGGCAAGGTCGCGGGCTTTCTGGTGGACGGCAAGGGCGAGGCGGCATCCGTGAACGCGGACGTGCAGCTCGCCGTGGTCACGAGTGGCCGGCCGTGGGATGAGGCGCGCCGGGCGCAGGCCCTGGCGACGTTGCAGGCGGCGCTGCGCGAGTATCCCTCGCGGCTGGACGCGTTTCCCGCGCAGGTGCGTTTCGAACACCAGACGGCGCCGGATGTGACCGCCACGTTCCGGACGCTGCATCAGGTGGCGCGCGCCATTCCGCGCGCCAAGACGGCCGAGTTCCCGCGCGCGCTGGCCGACCAGCGCCGCGGCGTCATGGCGCAGGATTTTCGCGAGATCGATCCGGACGGCAAGGACGCCGAGATGCTGACCGCCTTGAACGACTACGGCTTCTGGCTGGCCGAGTCGGGCGACACGGCGCAGGCGGACCGCATTTTGACCGATGTGCTGCGGCGCGAGCCGTCGCGCACCGCCGCCTACCTGAACCGCGCCGACGCCCGCTGGAAGCAGCGTGAAAAGTCGCGCGAGCAGCGTCCGTATTACGAAGCGCTGGCGCGCGAAGACTACCGGCTGTATTGCACGCGGCGCCTCGCGGCCAAGGAACCCATTCCCGGCAACGTTGCCGCTCGCATCGGCGCCGCGCTGGAAACCCCGACGCTTGATGCGAAGGCCTGCCGACCGCGCCTGGCGATCTTTCCGGCGATCCAGGCCGGTGATGTGAACGCGGTGCGCGCCGAGCTTGCCGGCGGTCAGGATCCGAATGGCGTGAACGAACACGGCAGGTCCGCGCTGGCAGTGGCCGTGTCGGGCAAGCAGCTCGATATCGTGCGCACCCTGCTGGATGCGGGCGCCAAGGCGGACGGCCCCGACAACGGGTTCTCGCTCGTGGCCAGCGCATTGCCCGACGCCAAGGACACGCGCCCGGCTGCGGAACGCTACGCCCTGGCCGACATGCTGGTCGCCGCGGGCGCGCCGGTGGATGCATTGGACTCCAATGGCACACCGCTGCTGATGCGCCGCATCTCCTACTACAGCGACAGCAAGGACAACCTGGTCTACCTGCTGGAGAAGGGCGCCAATCCGAACGCGCGCGAAAAGAACGGGCGCTCGCTGCTGCACGCCGCGTTGCAAACCCCGAAGAACTTCTGGTTTGCCGAAAAGCTGCTCGCGCGCGGTGCGGACATCAATGCCGCCTATATCCGCATGTATTACGGCAGCAGTCCCATGTGGGAAACACCGCTGCTCTCGGCGCTGCGCGAATTTCCGGGCGGCGACCTGACGCCTGCCGCGACCTATGCCGTGCCCGAGCGCGTGACGTTCGCGCTGGCGCACGGCGCCGATCCCGCGGTGGGCGGCTACGGCGCCACGAAGGAGAAGCCCGATCGCAATGGGCTGAACGAAGGCCTGTCGCTGGCGGCCCGCTATCTTCAGCCGGGCCTGATCGATCAAATGGTGGCGGCCGCGCGCGCGCCGCAGGCGCCGCTTTCGACGGAGCCGCTGTCCAGTCTGCTGTCGGTGTGGAACCGCGCGGAGCAACGCGCGGCGGCCGACGGCAACAGCGCGGCGTGGGATGG
>JAEYVD010000400.1 GCA_023432075.1 Pseudomonadota bacterium
CGGCATGATCGCGGGCATCCAGCGCAAGACGGCCACCGAGTTCTCGTTCTTCCTGGCCATGCCGACCATGCTGGGCGCGGCGGCCTACGACATGTACAAGAACTTCGGCCTGCTGACCCAGCATGACCTGTCCGGCATCGCCGTGGGCTTCGTCGCCGCATTCCTGAGCGCCATGGTGGTGGTGCGCGCCGTGCTGCGCTTCGTGGCCAACCACACGTACCGCGTCTTCGCCTGGTACCGAATCATCTTCGGCGGCATCGTGGCCGCCTGGATCTTCACACGCTGATGCCTTCCCGCCACGGCGGGGCGCAGAATACACAAGGGCCGCTTTTTCAAGCGGCCCTTGTGTTTGACTTGCGCGGTACGGCAGCGGCTACGCTTCCGTTTCCAGATCGTAGAACTGCAGTCCGTCGCGGTCGATGACCAGCCAGCCGCCGCGCGGGGGCGACACGTGGTCGCAGTCCCAGTCGGGCAGCACCCAGCGTTCGCGTTTTTCGCCGTCGACCTCCAGCACGTGGCGCGCGGGGCGATGCGTGTGGCCATGCACCAGCACGCGCACGCCCGATTCGCGGAAGATCGATTCGATGGCGCCCGCGTTGACGTCCATGATCTCCATGGACTTCGTCTGGTTGGCCGCCTGGCTTTCGCCGCGCGCCTGCTGCGCCATGGCCAGCCGCTCAGGGATGGTCTTGGCCAAAAATTCGGCCTGCCATTGCGGATTGCGGACCATCTGGCGGAATTGCTGATAGGCGGCGTCGTCCGTACAGAATTCGTCGCCGTGCGTCAGCAGGATCGAGCCGAAATCGGTTTCCAGAAGCGCCGGCTCGGGCAGCAGTTGCGCGCCCACGGCCTTTGCCAGTTCCTCGCCGATCAGGAAATCGCGGTTGCCGCGTCCCAGCCAGACCGGGATGCGGGCTGCCGTGGTCTTCAACGCCGCCAGCACCGTGGCAAGCCACGGCGGGGCGGCGCGGATCACGTCGTCGCCGATCCAGGCGTCGAAGATGTCGCCGGGCAGCAGCAGGGCTGCCGCCTCTTCTTGCGCAACCTGCAGAAAGGCCAGAAAGGCCTCCGAGGTGGCCGGCGTGTCCGGCCCCAGGTGCAGGTCCGATGCCAGCCAGACCGGGCCGGGCAGCGTGATCTTATTCAAGAACTTCGGCCTTCTCGATGATGACGTCTTCGTTCGGCACGTTCTGGTGGAAGCCCTTGTTGCCGGTCTTCACGCCCTTGATCTTGTCGACCACGTCCTGGCCTTCGGTGACGGCGCCGAACACGGCATAGCCCCAGCCGTTCGGCGTGGGCGACGTGAAGTTCAGGAAGTCGTTGTTGGACACGTTGATGAAGAACTGGGCGGTGGCCGAGTGCGGGTCGCTGGTGCGGGCCATGGCCAGGGTGTACTTGTCGTTCTTCAGGCCGTTGTTGGCCTCGTTTTCGATCGGGGCGTGGGTTTGCTTTTGCTTCATGCCGGGCTCGAAGCCGCCGCCCTGGATCATGAAGCCGTCGATCACGCGATGGAACACCGTGCCGTTGTAGAAGCCTTCCTTGACGTAGGTGAGGAAGTTTTCCACGGACTTGGGCGCCTTGGCGGCGTCCAGGGTGATGACCATGTCGCCTTGGTTCGTTTGAAGCTTGACGCGGGGATTGGTGCTCATGGTTTTGGTGCCTTCGGAGGTGGAGGGGGAAGATGAAGCTGCCGGGGCGGCGCTGACGAGCGCCGGCGCGAATGCAGCCAGCGCGAACGAGCACGCCGTCAGGCGCAGCAGGTGCAGAGGGGAGTAACGGGACATCATTTGCGTTGTTTATCCTTCAACATTGTTTCAACTTCGCGGACCTTTTCGCGCATGCCGGGCACGCCGTCGCTGGCGGCCTCCTTGTAGGTGCGCAAGGCCTGCAGCAGTTGCAGGTCGCCCAGGTTGGCGCGGGCAGCCGCGTAGTTCGGGTCGGCGCGCAGGGCCATCTGCAAGGCATCCTGCGCCCGGTCGAGTTCACCGCGGCTTGCATATAGAGCCGCCAGGTTGTTCCAGGGTTCCGGCAATTCGGGGAACCGCGTCGTCATGTCGTTGTAGATGTCGATGGCTTCGTTCGTGCGGTTCAGCGCCGCCAGGGCGCGCGCGTGCTGGAACATGAGCTGGACATCGGTGCCGCGCTGGTCCTTGATCTCGGCCTCGCGCTTTTCGATCATCGCCAGCGCCTTCTCGTTTTCGCCGCGGTTCAAGAGAAGCTCGATGTGCGTCGTGATCTGGGAGGCGGACGGGGTCAGGCGCGTATCCACGCTGGGCTTGGCGGCCTCCAGCAGCTTGGCCAGGGCGTCCCACCCGCCTTCGGGCGGAATGGGGTCCAGGGTGGTGCGAGTGGCGTTGGGGTTATCTCCCGCGCCACCGCTCATCGACTGGGCAAGGGCGACGCCCGCGGGCGAGCCGGCCAGGACCAGGGCGAGCAGGGCAACGCAAAAACGCGGCTTGATAGTCACGTGTGGGTTCCGTTAAAAGTCTTGGCCGGCCGGCGCTTACGCGCTCGACCGGGCCGCTTGCTATACTTGACGACCACCATTTTAGCCCCGGTTGGGTTTTGGCTCGACCATCGCGTTCAGGGCAG
>JAEYVD010000406.1 GCA_023432075.1 Pseudomonadota bacterium
GATCTGCGGATGCCGCTCGATCAACTGGCCCATCACCGGCACCGACATCCAGGTGCCCGTGGAAAACGGAAAATCCTGCAGGACCGTCGGCACGTCGCCAATCCGGTCAAAGACGGCCTCGAAGTACGCCAGCACTTCCTGCTCTGTCCGCAGACCGCCCGGCGGCGCGATCATCACGCCCGCCGCCCCCGCGTCCATCACCTGGCTCGTCAGTTCGGCCATCTGGGCCACGCTGCTGTTGCTGACGCCCACCACCACCGGCTTGCCCTTGGCGCGCGTGATGTAGCGGGAGGCCACTGCCAGCGATTCCTCGGGCGTGAGCTTGTTGGCTTCGCCAGCCACGCCCAGCACGGTCAAGCCGTTGGCGCCATGCGAAAAATAGAAGTCGCTCAGCGTATCGACGCTGTCCAGGTCAATCGCGCCGTTTTCCTGAAACGGCGTCTGCGCAACGATGTACACGCCGCGGGCTTGGTCAAGCATGTTGTCTCCTGATCTTGGTCTGGGTATGCGTCAAATATTAGCGCTAATATTTTATTAGCGCTAATATTTGGCGTAAGGGCATACCCCAAGGTCAAGCGATTTCAAACCGCTTCTGATTGCGCGGGAGAACGGGCGGCGTCAGGCGCTCTGGCGCCGCATCAAGGTAAAGCCCACATCGACCCGCATTCCCTCGTTGGCCAGTCCGTCCAGCCGGTCGATGATGGCGCGCGCGGCCTGTCCGCCGATCAGCGAGCCGTCGATGCGCACGGTCGTCAAGGGCGGGGTGGTGGCGGCGGCGTAGGCCTGGTCGCCAAATCCCACGACGGCCAGGTCGCCCGGCACCTGTCTGCCCAGCGCGGCGGCTTCAAGCAGGACCCCCATCGCAATCATGTCGGTGCTGCACACGACGGCGTCTGCATCGGGCACGCGTGCCAGAAGTTCCGCCAGGCCGCTGCGGCCGGCGCCCATCGTGGCTGGCGCGGGAATCAACACGTGCGGTGTGTCCGAATCCGGGGCGATCAAGCGCAATTCGCGCGCCGCCGCCGTGAAACCTTGCAAGCGGCGTCCGGCGCGCGGATCGTCGCCGATGACGGCGACAGGCCGGCACCGTCCCGTCTCGGCCAGGAACTGCGCCACGCAGCCGCCCGCCGCCTCGTGCGAAAAACCGATCAGCATATCCACCGGGTCGTCTGTCCAATCCCAGGCTTCCACGACGGGAATACGGGCGGCGCGCAATTGGGTGCGCCCCGTCGGGGTGAGCACGGTGCGCATCATGACCACGCCGTCGGGCCGCCGGCCCAGCATCGCTTGCAGGGCCGCGACTTACTGCTCGGGGTCGTATCCGCTTTCGGTCAGCATCATCTGATAGCCATGCCGGGACAAATGCAGGCTGAGCGTCTGCAGCGCTTCCAGAAACACGGGGCTGCCCAGCGTTGGCACCGTCACCGCCACCAGACGGCTGCGGCCGCTTGCCAGGCCGCCCGCCACCAGATCCTGGACATAACCCGTCTGGGCAATGGCCTCGTGGATCAGTTTGACGGTGCGCTCGGGCACGTTTTCGGGGGCGTTCAACACCCGCGACACCGTGTGCATCGACATCCCCGCCACGCGCGCGACGTCGGCGATGGTTACCCGGCCCGACCCGCGCCGTGGTGCGCGGGGGGTGGCAGGCTTTCGGCGACGCTCAGTCGGTTGCGTGGGCATGCGGCTTCTCTGGGAATCGGGACAGGCCGGAATTGTACCGAGCCGCCGCCCTGCAAAACGCCACGGGGTGCGGCAAATGCCGCATCCCGTGGCGAGTATGGGCGCAAAGCGATCAGGCGAAGTCGAGCACGATGCGGCCTTCGATCTGGCCCTTCTTCATGCGGTCGAACACGCTGTTGATGTTGTCCAGGCTTTCGGTGGCGACGGTGGCGTGGACCTTGCCTTCTTCGGCAAACTGCAGCGACTCCTGCAGATCCAGCCGGGAGCCCACGATGGAGCCGCGCACTGTCACGCCATTGAGCACCATGTCGAAGATCGACAGCGGGAAGTCCCCCGGCGGCAGGCCGTTCAGCGAAATCGTGCCGCCCCGGCGCACCATCCCCAGCGCCTGCTCGAAGGCCTTGGGCGATACCGCGGTGATCAGCGCGCCATGCGCGCCGCCGATTTCCCGCTTCAGATAGGCGGCGGGGTCGGTGTTCATCGCGTTGACGGTGACTTCCGCGCCCAGCCGGCGCGCGAAGTCGAGTTTGGCGTCGTCGATGTCCACGGCCGCCACGTTCAGGCCCATCGCCTTGGCATACTGCACCGCCATGTGACCCAGGCCGCCGATGCCCGAAATGACCACCCAGTTGCCGGGCCGGGTGTCCGTCATCTTCAGGCCCTTATAAACCGTGACGCCGGCGCACAGCACCGGCGCGACGTCGACAAAGCCGACGTTCTTGGGCAGCAGGCCCACGTAGTCGGCTGCCGCCAGCGCGTATTCGGCAAAGCCGCCGTTGACGGAGTAACCCGTGTTCTGCTGCTGCTCGCAGAGGGTTTCCCAGCCGCCCAGGCAGTGTTCGCAATGTCCGCAGGCGGAATACAGCCAGGGGATGCCCACCCGGTCGCCTTCCTTGACGTGGGTGACGCCGGCGCCCACGGCGACGACGTGGCCGACGCCCTCGTGGCCCGGAATGAAAGGAGGATTGGGTTTGACGGGCCAGTCGCCCTCCACGGCGTGCAGGTCCGTGTGGCAGACGCCGCAGGCTTCGATCTTCACCAGGAGCTCGCCCGGGCCCGGGCGCGGCACGGCGACTTCCTCGATCACCAGGGGTTTGCCAAATGCGCGTGCAACTGCGGCCTTCATGGTTTTTTCCATCGCTACCTCCGAAGTCTGATCAGTTTCACTATGCTCGAACGCTTGCGCGCTCAAATCCATGATGTACATCAATCGGCGCGGGAAGGTCGAGATCGTTACAGGTTCGGGGCCGTATTGCCCCTGGAGAGGGAGTCGTCGTACAGTCGATCGCAGGCGCGCCGGTCCCGGCAGCGTGTCGCCGATGCCCAGGAGCTCCCATGTGTGAAATCTTCATCCGCGCCACCGAGCATTCGTATGCGTGCGAAACCCGGTCCTTGCGCCTGCACGGCGTGGCGACCAGCCTGCGGCTCGAGCACCTGTTCTGGCAGGTCCTCGAAGAAATCGCCGGCCGTGACGGCCTGCGGGTCACCCAACTGATCGAACGCCTGTACGACGAACTGGTCGAGTACCGCGGCGAGGCCGCCAACTTCACCTCGTTCCTGCGCGTGTGCTGCCTGCGGTATCAGCTGTTGCAGGCCGAGGGCCGGATCCCGCGCGATGCCAGCGTGCCGATCCGTTCGCTCAACGCGCAAGCCGTCCTGGAAGGGCTGCCGCCTTCGCTCTGCGACGCCCAGCCCGTCCCCGCGAAGCGCCGCGCGGCGTGACCCGCTTTGCCGCACCATGCAAAAGGGCCCGATTAGATCGGGCCCTTCGTTTTGCCGTGTGAAGCGGTCAGGCTGGCATCAGCCGCCCGAGGCAATCGACGCCATGGCCACTTCGCTTTGCACGATGCGGCGGATGCGCACGGCATCGCCGATGCGCGAAAGCTTGCCCTGCGAATCCAGCAGCACGATGGCCAGATCGCGGCCGTTGATGCGCGCCAGCA
>JAEYVD010000462.1 GCA_023432075.1 Pseudomonadota bacterium
TCGCGGATCTGCTTGAGCCGGTCGATGGCCTGCATGGACGCGGCCGTGTTCCAGGTGATGCCGGGGATGACGCCGGCCTCGTTTTCACCCGTGTAGATGGCGTCCGCGGCCAGCAGCACCGTGCCGGTCTTGGGCAGCTTGACCTGCAGCGACTGGTGGCCCTGCGTGTGGCCCTTGGTGTCCAGCAAGACGATGGTGCCGTCGCCGAACAGGTCGAAGTCGCCCTCCACCTGGATGAAGTCGTAGTCGCGCGTGGTGTCGAAGTCTTTCATGACATAGGCGGCGCGCTGGAATTTTTCTGGCCACCAGGCGGCGCGCAGCTCGGCCTTCTGCACGACGTGCTTGGCCTTGGGGAACATCTTGATGTTGCCGGCGTGGTCCAGGTGGAAGTGCGAGTACACGACGTACTTGACGTCGCTGACGTCAAAGCCGGCGGCCTTGAGCTGGCGGTCGATGACCTCGTCGCGGCCCTGGATGGAATTGAAGGCGCCGCACAGCCCCTGCCCCCAGTAATTGGCGCAGTTGCCATCGGCCGTGGCCTGGTTCATGCCGGTGTCGAACAGCACCAGTCCGCGCGGGTGCTGGATCACATAGGCCGGCACCGGAATCTTGATCTTGGTGCCCACGTCCACCATGGCGGTCATGAAGCCCTTGTCCAGCTCGATCTTGCCCACCGACAGCTGCATCAGCTTCACGTCCACCGGCGGCGCGTCGGCGGCGTGTGCCCATCCGCCCGCCATCACCGCCACCGCCCCAACCATTGCCTTCCAGCTCTTGCGCATTGTTGTCTCCTCGGACCAACAGGGGGAAGCCGCAGCCCGGACGGCGCGGCCGATCAGCAAGCTCCCGGTGTGTCCCGGGTTGACATCGTCGACAGGTGTTTTCCGTGCGAAGGCGCCTTGCGGCGGGGCCACGCGCAGCGCGTGGCCGGAAACGGCATCTGGCGGCCGTTTTCTCTGTTGCGCACTCTGACGCAGCCCGGATTGGCTGCCAATTAAGGATTTGTGAAGCTGGGCTTCGCGGCGGGCGAAGTGGGGGGAACCCTAGTACCGCGCCTGCAGCTCGGCAAACGACGCCAGCTCTCCGGCCAGCGCGCTGGCCATGACCGTGGGCGGGCTGGCCAGCCAGACGCTGCCGGGGCCCGAGCGGCCGGGGAAATTCCGGTTGATGGCGCTGATCGTGACCTGCGAGGCGTCGGTGGATGACCCCGGTCCGCAGTTGGCGCACGCGCCGCAGGACGGCTGCAGGATGCGCGCGCCCACGGCGGCAAAGGTCTTGTCGTAGCCCCGCGCCACGCAGTAGTCGCGCACGGCGGTGGTGCCGTATTGCAGATATAGCGTCACGCCGTCCGGCAGCCGCATGCCACGCGCCACCGCCCACGCCAGCACCTGATGGTAGTAGTCGAAATCCTCGCGCTTGCCGGCGGTACAGGAGCCGCCATACGCGATGTCGATGCGCGGCCGCGCGGTCAGGCTGGACAAGGGTACGCCGTTGCCGGGGTCTCCGGGCGACGCTACCAGCGGCGACAGCGTGGCGCAGTCCACGCGCAGGACGGCGGCGTAGCCGGCGTCCGGATCGCTGCGCATCCATGGTTCGATCCCCGCGTCCACGCCGCGGCGTTCGCGCAGAAAGCGCGCCGTCTCGGCGTCGGGCGCGACGATGCCCGTCAGGCCGCCCAATTCGGCGGTCATGTTGGTCAGCGTGGCGCGCTCGTCGATGGATAGGCTGGCGATGGCCTGGCCGGCAAACTCGAACACCTTGCCCACGCCCGCGCCCGCCCGGATCTCGGGCTGCGCCAAAAGATGCAGCACGATGTCCTTGGCCGTGACGCCGGCTGGCAGCGCACCGTCCAGCTCGACGCGCAGGGACGCGGGCAGCGTCAGCCGCACCGCGCCGGTGACGAACGCGTTCGCCATGTCGGTGGTGCCCACGCCGAAGGCCACGCAGCCCAGCGCGCCGCTGTGCGGCGTGTGCGAGTCGGTGCCCACGACGACCTGCCCCGGCAGCGCGTAGTGTTCGGCCATCATGGCGTGCGAGATGCCCGCCACGTTGACGCCGGTGTCGCGCGCCGCCTCGGCTTCGGTCAGCGTCCGGTGCTGGCGCAGGCCGTAGGCGTCGGCGAAGTCGCGCTGCGCCTGGCACATGGCGCGCACGTTGGGCACGATGCCGGCGCGCACATGATTGGGGCTTTCCTCGACGTAGGACGTATGGTCCTCGAACACCACGATGCGATCCGGGTCCACCAAACGCAGGGGCCGGCCAAACCGCGCATGCAGCATATGGGCGGCCATGCCGGAGTAGTACTCATGGATGAAGCGCCAGTCCGCGCGCAGGAAGACGCCATCGCCTTGCCGGGGGTCGGCGGCGGTCGCGGCCGTTTGCAGAAGATGGCGCCGGACGATCTTTTCGAACAGGGTGCGCGGCGGCGTGCCGTCCGGCGCGGCGGGATCGGCCGCGGGCTGCCCGGCAACCGGGCCCGCCGCCGCCGACACATCGCGCAACTGCGCCTGCCCAAACGCCAGCAGACCGCCCGCCTTGACGATGGCCGCAGCCAGCGCGTCGCGACCCGCCACGATCTCGTCGACCGTGATGCATTCGCCCGCCTGCAGACGTGCCACCAGCCCCATGTCGGTGCTGGTGTAGAGCCCGATGTTGTCGGCGTTCTGGCGGTAGATGCGTTCAAAGCTCTCGGCGATCACCAGCCGCACGCCGGCGGACTTCTCGGCCATCGGGCTGTGCTCGCGCGACGAGCCCTTGCCATACCGCTTGCCCGCGACCACGACGTTGATGCCTGCCTGCCGGATCGCGTCGATGCCGATGGGCTGGGTGTCGCCTGCTCGATAGCCCGTATACGGATACCGGCCCAGTTTCTCGTCGAAGTGCGTCAGGATCGGCACCGGCGTGATCTCGTCGGTGGAAATGTCGTCGCGCAACGGAGCGACCTCGGGCAGCGTCAGCGCCGCGCCGCCCAGTTGCGCGGCCACGCGGATCGGGTCCTGCGTCAGAAACAGCAGGCGGGCCGGGGCGTCGAGTACAGATACGGCAGTCATGGCAATCCGGTCATTCGATGGTGACGCCCGCCGCCTTGACGAGCGTCTGGCTCTTGGTGATCTCGGCGGCCAGGGTCTGCGCCGCCTGCTCCGACGTGGTGCCCTGCGCCACAAAGCCTTGCGGCGACAGCGCCTTGAGCACCACAGGCTCCTGCATGGTCTTGCGCGTGGCGGCTTGCAGCTTCTGCACGACATCGGCGGGCAGCCCCGCCGGCCCGATCAGCGAGATCCAGGCATCGTACGAATAGCCCTTCACGCCGGCCTCGTCCAGCGTGGGCACATTGGGCAGGATGGCCAGGCGCTCGGGCGTGCTGACGGCGAGCGCGCGCAGCTTGCCCGCCTGCACCTGCGCCAGCACGGATGGGGTAGCCAGGAACGCGACCTGGATCTGTCCCGACATGACGTCGGTGATCAGCGCGTTGCCGCCCTTGTACGGGATGTGCATCATGTCCACGCCCGCCTTGGACTTGAGCAGTTCGCCGGCCAGGTGCAGCACGCTGCCCGTGCCGGACGAGCCGTAGTTGATCTTGCCGGGCTGTTCCTTTGCGGCCTTGAGCAGGTCGCCCATCGTCCTATACGGCGAGTTATCCGCCACCACGACCACCAACGGCGTCGTGCCGATGACGGAAATCGGCGTGATGTCCTTGACCGAGTCGTAGGGCAGGCTCTTGTACAGGCTGGGATTGATGGCGTGGTTGGACGACACGATGCCCAGGGTGTAGCCGTCGGGCTTGGCCGACACCAGCTGGCGCGTGCCCGGAATGCCGGCCGCGCCCGCCAGGTTCTCCACGATCATGGG
>JAEYVD010000484.1 GCA_023432075.1 Pseudomonadota bacterium
TCCACTGCGCGGCGCAGCTTTTCGGCGGCCAGGCGCGCGCTGCCGCCGGGCGTTCCCGGCAGCACCAGCGCAAATTCCTCGCCGCCAAAACGCGCCGCCAGGTCGGTGGACCGGTCGCAACTGGCGAAGATGGTGTTGGCGACGCGCTTGAGGGCTTCGTCGCCCGCAATGTGGCCGTAGGTGTCGTTGTAGGACTTGAAGTGATCCACGTCGATCATCAGCATGCTGATCTCTCGGCTGTCCCGGCCCGCGCGCTGCCACTCGGCATTCAGGTACTCATCGAAATAGCGCCGGTTGCCCAGCCCGGTCAGGCCGTCCGAATTGGTGAGCCGGCGCAGTTCCATGTTGCTTTCCAAGAGTTGCTGCTGGCTCTGGCGCAACGCCTGATAGGCTTCGTCGCGCTGCACCAGCGCCATGTAGGAACGCGAGTGGTAGCGAATGCGCGCAATCAGCTCGATCGAATCCGGCAGTTTCACCAGGTAGTCGTTGGCCCCCGCCGCGAAGGCTGCACTCTTGATGGCGGGATCTTCCTTGGTGGACAGGACGATGATCGGGATGTCGCGCGTCACGGGATGGCCGCGATATTCGCGCACCAGTGACAGGCCGTCCACGCCGGGCAGCACCAGATCCTGCAGGATGACCGTGGGCCGCGTCTGGATCGCCACGCTCAGCGCCTTGTAGGGATCCGAGCAATAGTGGAAATCGATGTTGGCTTCGGGCACCAGCGCGCGCCGGATGGCTTCTCCCACCATGACCTGGTCATCGACGAGCAACACCATCGCCCCGTGCGAATTGAGATCCGCGGAAACCGTGTCTTCAGGGGATGGCAGCATAGTGGGTCCTTGATGTCCTACGTTGTGCCGCGCCTCAGGCAAACGCCCGGATGACGCGAGACGCAATTTGATCGAGCGGCCGAATCTCGACCGCGGCCTTCATGGCGGCAGCCGCTTTCGGCATGCCATAGACCGCGCTGGTGGCTTGGTCCTGCGCGATGGTGAGGCATCCGCGTTCGCGCAGCGCCTTCAGGCCGCGCGCCCCGTCCTGGCCCATGCCGGTCAGCAGCACGCCGACCGCAATGCCGCGCCAGTGCTGCGCCACGCTATGGAAGAAAACATCGATGGAAGGCCGATACAGGCTTTCGCGGGGGCAGTCGGTGTACCGCAGGGTACCATCCTCGCAGAGCGCCAGATGATCATCCGTGCCCGCGAGTAGCACCTGGCCGGGCAGCGGCGACTCGCCTTCGCGCGCCAGCCTGACGGGCAGCGGCACCTGGTCATTGAGCCAGTCGGCCATGCCGGCCGCGAACGAGGCGTCCACATGCTGCACCAGCACGATGCCGGCCGGAAAATCCAGCGGAAGATCGCGCAGCAACTGCGCCAGCGTCGCCGGTCCGCCGGCCGATGCGCCGATGGCAAGCAGGCGCCGCGCGCCAGCGGGCGCGGCGGGCTTGCTGACAGGGCTGAGCGCCGGCCGGTTGCCGTAGCGGCCGATCAGCCAGCCGATGTTGCGGATCTTGCGCAGCAGCGGCGCCGCCGCCGTGCGCATGTCCGACGTGCCCACCATGGGCGTATCCACGGCATCCAGCGCGCCATGCCCCATCGCGTCAAAGACGCGCGACGTATGGCGCGCCACGTCGGAGGTCACGACGACGATGGCGCAAGGCGTTTCCGCCATGATGCGGCGCGTGGCCTCGACGCCGTCCATGACGGGCATGATGAGGTCCATCAGCACGACGTCGGGACGGTCGCGCGCGCATTGCTGCACGGCCTCCAGGCCGTCGGACGCCGTCCACGCAACCTCCAGCCCCGGTTCCAGCGCGATCACACGCCGCAGGACTTCTACGGCAAGCGGCATATCGTTGACGATCCCGATTCTCACGTCCGTGCTTTCCCGATGAGGTCTTCAACGGCGTCGAGCAGCGCATCATCGTGAAAGCTGCCCTTGGCCAGATAATAGTCGGCGCCGGCGTCCAGCCCGCGCTGCCTGTCCTCTTCCCGGTCCTTGTACGACACCACCATGACGGGCAGCGCTTGCAGCCGGGGATCCGCCTTGATGCGCGACACCAGCTCGATGCCGTCCATTCGCGGCATGTCGACGTCGGTCACGATCAGGTCGAAGTCCTCGCTGCGCAGCATGTTCCAGCCGTCCATGCCGTCCACGGCAACCGCCACATCGAACCCGCGGTTCAGCAGCAGCTTGCGCTCAAGCTCGCGAACCGTCAATGAATCGTCCACCACCAGCACGCGCTTGCGGCGTCGCGCGGCCGCCGCGCCCGACCCGCCGTCCACCCGCGACAGGCGCCCGCCCTCGATGAGCTTCTGAACGGACACCAGCATGTCCTCGACGTCCAGGATAAGGAGCGGCGTGCCGTCGTCCATCAGCGAGCCAGCCATGACATCCTGCACCTTGCCAAGGCGGGGATCCAGCGGCTGCACGACCAGCGTGCGCTCGCCCACGTAGCGGTCGACGGCGATGCCGTAGAGGCGGTCGTGATCGCCCACCACCACCACGGACAGGATGTCGGCGGCCGGCGCGGCCTCGCCGGCGCGCAGGATCTGACGCGCCGACACCAGACCGATCTGGCGCCCCTGGAAACGGAAGTGCTGCTGGCCTTCCAGCTGTTCGATGTCGCTCGCGTCCACCTGCAACGCATGGCTGACGTAGGCCAGCGGAAATGCGTAGATCTCGTTCTGCACCTCGACCAGCAGACTGCGCACCACCGACAGCGACAGCGGCATCTCCAGGACGAAACGCGTGCCCCGTCCCCGCTGCTGATGGACCCGCACGGCGCCGCGCAACTGGCGCACCATCGTCTGCACCACGTCCAGTCCCACGCCGCGTCCGGAGATTTCGGTCACCTCGTCGCGCGTGCTGAAGCCCGAAAGAAACAGGAACTCCAGCAGCTCGGCTTCGCTCAGGCGTGCCGCGGTCTCGGCATTGGTCAGCTTGCGCTCGACGACTTCCTCGCGCAAGTGATCCAGCGATATGCCGGAACCGTCGTCGGCCAGTTCGACCAGCAGCATGCCCGCCGAATGGCGCGCCGACAGCGTGATCAGGCCCTCGGCCGGCTTGCCCGCCCGTTCGCGCTGAGCCGGCGGCTCGACGCCGTGGTCCACGGCGTTGCGCAAGAGGTGCATGAGCGGCGCATCCAGCTTTTCAAGGATGTCCCGATCCACCTGCGTGTCTTCGCCCTCGACCTCCAGGCGGACCTGCTTGCCCAGCGAACGCCCCAGGTCGCGCACCATGCGCGCCATGCCGCCCACGCCGTCGCCAAAGGGCCGCATGCGGCACGCAAGCGCGGTGTCGTACAGCCGCCGCGTCAGGTGATTCATGCGCCAGCCGAATTCGTCGACTTCACTGGCGCGTTGCGTCAGTTCCCGCTGGCATTGTTCAAGAATGCGGTGGGCATCGTCCAGCGCCGCCTGGCCGCGCGCATCGAGCTGCTGCTCGGCCAGCACTGCACGCACACCGTCCAGCGCGTGCGCCGCGCCCGCCTGCAAGCGCCGCAGCCGCAGCATGGCGGCGCTGAACGGCCCCACCCATTGCGACTCGACCAGCGTTTCGCTGGACAAGCCCAGCAGCTTGTTCAGCGTATCGGCCGTGACCCGGAGCACCCGCTCACCCTCGCCCACGCTGCGATCCGAACTGCGGCGCGCGGGCGTGGCCGCGGCGGACGCGTCCGCCACCGAAGGCTTGTCCGCGGGCGCGGGCGCTGCCGAAACGGGCGCTTCTTCCGTGCGCACGATTGGCGGCAGGTGGCCGGGCGGCCGGGCCGGACGCGAGGCGGAAGCTGACGGCGAAGCCGGCAGATTAGGCGCACTGCTCAGACGCGCCACCAGGTCGCCGATCTCGGCATCCAGCTCGACGCCAGGCGTGGCCACGCGCTGCAGCAGGTCGGTGCCCAGCAGCAAGGCGTCGATGTCGGCGGCCTGCAAGCGCAGTCGTCCCTCCTGGGCCGCCGCAAGGCAGTCTTCCATGGCATGCGCGATGCGCACGGCCGGATGCAAGTCCACGATGCGCGCGGCGCCCTTGAGCGAGTGGGCGGCGCGCATGCAGGCCTCGAGTTGCGGCGCGGACGTGGGATTCTTCTCCAGCGCAAGCAACCCGTCGTTGAGCACCTGCACCTGGGTGCGGGTCTCGATCTGAAACAGTTCAAGCAGCGAGGCGTCGCGCATCTGATCGGGATTCACGCGAGGCTCCGTTCCACTGCCTGCATCAGCAGGATTTCATCCAGCACGCCTACGGCGCGGCCGCCGCAGCGTGCCACGCCGCGCGAATACTTCAGGCTGGCGCCCTGCACCGTCGACGGCAGCGGCTCAAGCGCTTCCAGGTCCACCTCGTGCATGCCCTCCACTTCGTCCACCGGCAGCACCACGGCACGGCCCGCGCCGCCAAAGATCAGCATGCGCGCGGTGGCGGGCCGCTCGCGCGCCTGCGGCGCCGCGGCATCCAGCCCCAACAGGCGCGGCAGCGACACGCACACCGTCAGCGTGCCGCGCACGTTGGTCATGCCAAGCACCGCGGGATCGCGCCGATGCGGCAGGCTGATGATGCCCCGCGTGCCGGCGACCTCGTCCAGCGATCGCGTCGGCAGGCCCATCCACTCACGATGCAGCCTGAACACCAGGAGCGACGACAGGTTGGCCTCCTGCTGCGGCGGCGTGCCCTGCTCGTCCTCCTGCATCGCGGGCGGCAGGCGGTCAAGGATGCGCTTGGCCGCCGCGGCATACACCGGACAGTTGCGGCAATGCACATGTTCGGCCAACTGCGCGCAGCTTTTGTCGCCCCGGATGCCGATGCGATTCCAGCAGTCGTCCACGCCGGAAAGCGATGCGATGGCGTCAGTCACGTCGCGCCTCCCCGCGCGCCGCGCGCGCCTGCAGGCGGCGAGCGCCCTCTTGATCGCCATCCGACGCCACCAGCGCGGCAAGATGCAGCAACGCCTCGCGGTGGTTCGGATCCAGGTAGAGCGCCTTGCGGTAGGCGGCCTGCGCCTGACGCGACTGTCCTTGCGCATCCAGCAGCAAGCCCTGCAGATGCAGGGCCTCGGCGCTGGCGCCATGAATGTCCAGATGCGCCTGACACTGCGCCATCGCGTCGCGCACCCTGCCCAGGTCCGCCAGCGCGGCGATTTCACGCAGCGACGACTGGGCCGCGCCTTGGGCGGAGGATTCCGACGGCGCGTCGGCAATCGCGGCGTGCGGCACTGGCAGCCGGGGCGCGGGCGCCTGTGCCACCGGACGGCGCGGTGGCGTCCAGGCGTGCACGAGCGGCCGCTGGC
>JAEYVD010000493.1 GCA_023432075.1 Pseudomonadota bacterium
CTGTTACAAAAAAGCTGATCCGTTTTTCGATCCGAAGGGTCAAGGAGGGTGAGCACACAGCAACCTCACCTCTTTGAAAGGCCAGTTCATGAATCACGTCCGGGCGCCCAAGCGCCAGTCCTCCCGCATCCTGCGCCGCGCAGCCACGGCGCGTCTGGCGGGCCGCATCGCCACCGCCACGCTGCTCGCGGCCCCCGCACTGGCCGTTCCCACCGCTGCCCACGCGCAGGCAGCCGCCACGCGCAGCTATGACATTCCCGCGGGAACGCTTGAGGACGCGCTGGGCCGCTTCGGGCGTGAAGCCGGCATCGTGCTGTCGTTCCGGCCCGACGTGACGGCCGGCCTGCAAAGCAACGGACTGCGTGGCGCCTACGGCGTGCGCGGCGGGCTGGACGCCCTGCTGGCCGGCACCGGCATCCGCGTGCTGCAGCAGTCCAATGGCAGCTATGTGCTGGACCGCCCGGCCGGCGCGGGCATCGCCACAACGCAACTGCCCGCCGTGACGGTGACGGCCTCAGCCGCCGATCCCACCCTGCCCGCGCCCTTCGCGGGCGGCCAGGTGGCGCGCGGCGGCGGCCTGGGCGTGCTGGGCACGGGCGACGTCATGGACGTGCCGTTCAGCACTACCAACTACACCGCGCAGATGATCGAGAACCAGCAGGCCCGCACGCTGGCCGACATCGTCATCAGCGAGTCCTCGGTGCGCACCACCACGTCCAGCGGCGGCTTCTCCGATGAATTCCAGATCCGCGGCTTTTCCGTCGCGGCAGGCGACGTGGGCCTGAACGGCCTGTACGGCCTGGCATCGGCCAGCCGCATGCCCGCGGCCATGATGGAGCGCGTCGAAGTCCTGAAAGGCCCCGGCACGCTGATGAACGGCATCGGCCCCAGCGGCAGCATCGGCGGCGGCATCAACATCGTGACCAAGCGCGCGGGCGACGAACCCCTGACCCGTCTGACCACGACCTACCAGAGCAAATCGCAACTGGGCGGCCAGCTCGACATGGGCCGGCGCTTTGGCGAGAACAACGAATGGGGCATCCGCGTCAACGGCGTCTACAGCAACGGCGACACCAATATCGATGACGGCAAGCAGGAGCAAGGCGTGGGCGCGCTGGCGCTCGACTACCGCGGCACGAAGCTGCGCTGGTCGCTGGACGCCTACACGCAGCACGAAGACATCGACAATTTCCGTCCCCAGATCGGCTTTCAGTCGAACGTGACATCGCTGCCGTCGCCGCCATCCGGCCACCGCAACTTCTATCCGGGCACGAAGCTCAAGCTCAACGATTCGACCGTGGCCACCCGCCTCGAGTACGACATCAACGACCACCTGATGGTCTACGGCGCCACCGGCTACCGCTACGGCACCGCCGAGCAGACCTTCCCGTCCGGCCCCGCCGACGCACTGGGCAATTTCACGGTGTCCAACGCCTATTACGACTCGTATTCGCGCACCTGGACGGGCGACGTCGGCTTGCGCGCCCGCTTCGATACCTGGGGCGTCGGCCACACCGTCACCCTGTCGGCCACGCGCCTGGACCAGGAATCCGGCAACGCCTACGTCACGTCCTCGGGTCCGGGCGTGCCGTCCAGCATCTACCGCCCCGCGCCGCTGCCCCCGGTCACGGCCTACCGCGGCGCGCCGCAAAAGGCGTCCAAGACCGAGTTGACCAGCTACACGCTGACCGACACCCTGTCCTTCGCCGACGACACCCTGCTGATCACCGGCGGCCTGCGCAACCAGCGCGTCGCGCTGGACAACTATTCCACCGCCACCGGCGCGCGCCTGAACGCCTATGACGAAAGCGCGATCTCCCCGGTCGCCGGCATCGTGTTCAAGCCGATTTCCAACGTGTCGCTGTACGGCAACTTCACCTCTGGCCTGACCCGCGGCGGCATCGCCCCCGCCACGGCCGCCAACGCCGGCCAGGTGTTTGCGCCCTACAAATCCAAGCAATACGAAGCGGGCGTGAAGGTCGACTGGGGCAAGATCATCACCAGCGCCTCGGTGTTCCAGATCACCCGGCCCAACTCGATGACCGATCCCGACACGCGGATCTACAGCTTTGACGGCGAACAGCGCAACCGCGGCCTGGAACTGTCGGCCTTCGGCGAAGCCATGCCCGGCCTGCGCATGATGGCCAGCGCCACGTTCTACGACGCCACCCTCAAGCGCACCGCGGGCGGCGTGAACGACGGCAACGAAGCCAACGGCGTGCCGAAGAACACCTTCAACCTGGGCGTGGACTGGGACACCCCCTGGGTGCGCGGCCTTAGCCTGAACGCCCGCGTGATCCACACCTCGTCGATGTACTTCAACGCGGCCAACACCCTGACCCTGCCCTCGTGGACCCGCTACGACATCGGCGCGCGCTACAACACCGAGATCCTGGGCCGCTCCGTGGTGTTCCGCGCGAATATCGAAAACCTGTTCAACAAGGACTTCTGGCTGGCCAGCGGCTCGTACGCGACGGTGGCCGCGCCGCGCACGTTCTTGTTGTCGGCGCAGATTGATTTTTGATCCGTACGCCTGCAAGGATTCGCGGCCCCCGCGCCGCGAATCAACCGCCTGCCGCAAAGCCGGCCTCCGCAACGAGGCCGGCTTTTTTCATCGCGGCTGCGCCGCCACGTACTCCCGAAGCGTCTGCACCAGCGCCACGGCAGCCGGCGACAAACTGCGGTTGCGCGCCGTCACCAACCCAATCGAGCGCTCGGCCACCGGCGCCGTCAGGCGGCGCTGCACGATGCCGGTCTGCGCCACCGCGCCGGCGGCGATCTCTGGCAGCGCGGCCACGCCGAAGCCGCATTCCACCATGGCCACGATGGTGGTCAGGTGCTCGGCCTCGAAGGCGGGCGCAAAGCGGATGCGGTTCTGCAGGAAGGCCCATTCCGTGTATTGGCGCACGCTGCTCGGGTGGACCATGGACACATGTTCCGGGCCGGCCGTGTCGGCCCAGCGCAGCGGCCCCTTTGCGCGCGCAAGCGGATGCGCCTCGGGGATCAGCAGGATGAAGCTGTCGGACATCAGCGGCACGTAGTGCAGGTCGGCGTGCTGCGGGTCGGCGGCGGTCAGGGCAAAATCCACTTCGCCCGCGCGCACCAGGTCGAAGGCCGGGCCGGACAGCGTGTCGCGCACTTTCAGCGCGACATGCGGGTGCGCCTGGCGATAGGTCATCAGCACGCGCGGCAGCAGCCGCGCCGCCAGCGACGGCAGCGCGGCGACCGACACCTGGCCCTCTTCCGCGCTGGAAATGCCGCTCACGGCGGCGATTGCGTCGCGAAACGCCGCCTGCAGGGTCGCGGCCTGCTGCAGAAAGACCTCGCCCGCGGCCGTCAGCCGCACGGTGCGCGTCGTGCGGTCGAACAGGCGCACGCCCAGCGCCTCCTCGATCCGCTGGATCTGCGTGGATAACGCCGACTGCGACAGATGCAGCTGCCCGGCGGCCTGCCGGAAATTGAGCGTGCGGCCCAGCACCAGCGTGGTGTCGATGTCGCGCATCGAGAGATTGATCTGCATGGTTTGTCCCCGGACGTTATTGATCTGATTGGTCGATCATTCTAATCAAAAATTCTGATTCATCAATCAACCGCACTTCTCTACACTCGCCTCCAAACGGGTTTCCAGAATCAGGAGAACAGCTTGCAGAAGGACGCGAAGGCGCTGCCCAATCCGGGCGCGGCGCATGCAGTGGTGGTGGGCGGCGGCAC
>JAEYVD010000503.1 GCA_023432075.1 Pseudomonadota bacterium
CGCCTGAACGCATTCGCCGCCCGCAACGTCAATCGCACCTTTCGCCAGTACAACCTGCATCAGGGCGAATTCGACGTGCTCGCCACGCTCTACCGCACCGGCGCGCCCTATGCGATGAATCCGCAAAAACTCGTGCAAGCCCTTCTGTTGACGTCCGGCGCCATGACCAACCGCCTGGACCGGCTGGAACAGGCCGGGCTGCTCGTGCGCAGTCCCAATCCCGACGACCGCCGAGGCGTCATCGTGTCGCTCACCGCCGACGGGCTGCGCACCATCAAGATCCTGCTCAAGGACTACCTGAACGACCTGAACGAGCTGCTGGAACCGCTTTCCGCCACTGAACGCCGCCAATTGGCGGGCCTTCTGAAAAAGCTGCTGCTCAAGCAGGACCAGGAAACGCCCGGCAGCGTCGACGCCTAAGCGGCGTACCTGCCGCCCGCCGTCATCACCCTTTCAGCCTCAGATCAGTGACTTCTCCCACGCAATCCACCCCCACGCTCACCGCGCCCATCATCCTCCTGATGTCCGTGGCGACCGGCCTGGCGGTCGCCAGCAACTACTACGCGCAACCCCTGCTGCACACGATCGGTCAGCAGTTCTCGATTTCGAACGCCGCCGCCGGCGCCATCGTCACGACCGCGCAGCTCAGCTACGCGGTGGGGCTGATGCTGTTGGTGCCGCTCGGCGACATGTTCGAGCGCCGCGCCCTGATCGTGCTGATGAATCTGCTGGCCGCGGGCGGCCTGCTGATCTCCGCCTTTGCCAGCAATATCGCGGTGCTGATCCTGGGCACCGCCCTGACCGGCATGCTGTCCGTCGTCGCCCAGATCCTCGTGCCCTTCGCCGCCACGCTTGCCGCGCCCCACGAGCGCGGCAAGGCGGTCGGGACCGTCATGAGCGGACTGCTCCTGGGCATCCTGCTGGCGCGCACGGCAGCGGGCGCGCTGGCCGACGTCGGCAGCTGGCGCACGGTGTACTGGGTGGCCGCCATCCTGATGCTGTGCATGTCCGCCGTCCTGTGGCACGTGCTGCCCCGCTACCAGAGCCCCACGGCAATGAGCTATCCGCGTCTGCTGGGGTCGATCCTGCGCATGTTCGTCGAGGAACCCCTGTTCCGCGCCCGCTCGCTGATTGGCGGACTGCTGTTCGCCGCCTTCAGCATGCTGTGGACGCCGCTAACCTTCCTCTTGGCCGGCCCGCCTTATGAATACGGCAACACCACCATTGGCCTTTTCGGCCTGGCTGGCGCAGCCGGCGCCTACGCCGCCAACCGCTTTGGCCGCCTGGCCGACCGCGGCCTGGGCAACCTCGCCACCCGCGTGGGCCTGCTGCTGCTCCTGGGTTCATGGGGACTGATGGCGTTCGGCCAGGTATCGGTCGTTGCCCTGCTGGCGGGCATCGTGGTGCAGGATCTGGCGATCCAGGGCGTCCACGTCACCAATACCAGTTCCATCTACCGGCTGCGGCCCGAAGCGCGCAGCCGCCTGACCGCCGGATACGTCACCTGCTACTTCATCGGCGGCGCCTCGGGTTCGCTGGTATCGTCCTGGCTGTACGCCCATTTCGGCTGGCCGGCGGTGGTGACCGCGGGCGCCGTTCTGGCGGCCCTCACGCTGGCTTATGGCGCGCTTGCGCCCAGTGCGCGCATCCCGGAATTGCCTTCGCCCCCTGCCCGCGCCTAGCACCTCCTATAATCAGGGGTTTTGACCGCCACCGCGCCCCGGCGCGATGGGGCGGCTCACCCCTTTTTCGCCACCGCGCACGAGCCCATGCAGGAACGCTACCTCCCCACTACCGTCGAAGCGGCCGCCCAACAAGACTGGCAGGCCCGCGACGTCTATCTGGTCCAAGAACACGCAAAGAACCCCGACGGCTCCGAAAAGCCCAAGTTCTACGCCTGCTCCATGCTGCCCTACCCCAGCGGCAAGCTGCACATGGGTCACGTGCGCAACTACACCATCAACGACATGATGGCCCGCCAGCTGCGCATGCGCGGCTACAACGTCCTGATGCCCATGGGCTGGGACGCGTTCGGCATGCCCGCGGAAAACGCGGCCATCAAGTCCAAGGTCCCGCCCGCCAAGTGGACCTACGACAACATCGCCTACATGAAGAAGCAGATGAAGGCGATGGGTCTGGCAATCGACTGGACGCGCGAAATGTGCGCCTGCGATCCGCAGTACTACAAATGGAACCAGTGGCTGTTCCTGAAGATGCTCGAAAAGGGTGTCGCCTACCGCAAGACCCAGGTCGTCAACTGGGACCCGGTCGATCAGACCGTGCTGGCCAACGAACAGGTCATCGACGGCCGCGGCTGGCGTTCGGGCGCGCTCGTTGAAAAGCGCGAAATCCCGGGTTATTACCTGCGCATCACCGACTACGCCGACGAACTGCTGGGCGCGGTCCAGAACGACCTGCCCGGCTGGCCCGAGCGCGTTCGCCTGATGCAGGAAAACTGGATCGGCAAGTCCGAGGGCCTGCGCTTTGCCTTCCCGCACCAGATCGCAGGCCAGGACGGCCAACTGATCCAGGACGGCAAGCTGTACGTCTTCACCACCCGCGCCGACACGATCATGGGCGTGACCTTCTGCGCCGTGGCGCCGGAACACCCCCTGGCCACGCACGCCACCGCCACCAATGCGCCGCTGGCCGCGTTCATCGAGCAGTGCAAGCTCGGCGGCACGACCGAGGCCGAAATGGCCACGCGCGAAAAAGAGGGCATGCCCACGGGCCTGTTCGTCACGCACCCCATCACCGGCGCGCAGGTCGAAGTCTGGGTCGGCAACTACGTGCTCATGACCTACGGCGACGGCGCCGTCTGGGGGGTGCGGTCGCACGACGAGCGCGACTTCGCCTTCGCCAAGAAATACGGCCTGCCCATCGTGCAAGTCGTGGACGTGCCCGGCAAGGAATACTCCACCGACGCCTGGCAGGAATGGTACGGCGACAAGCAGTCGGGCCGCACCATCAATTCCGGCAAGTACGACGGCCTGTCCTACAAGGAAGCCGTGGACGCCATCGCTGCCGA
>JAEYVD010000527.1 GCA_023432075.1 Pseudomonadota bacterium
CGTCGGTCCAGCCGGTGAAACGGTTTTCAAGATTCCACTGGCTTTCACCGTGGCGCATCAGTACGAGTTTGTGCATGGTTTGGGGCGCCCGCAGCGCGGGTTAAAGTTGGAGGATGGTTAAGGAATGCGCTCATTTTATAATTGAGTGATTTTGCCCGTGATTTTGCCCCGGCGCACCGCGTCCATGTCCTGGACGCGGCGCATCAGGGTTCGCCCCTACCAGGCTGGCCGGCGGACTTGCCGACGTGCAAGCCGACGTAGCGCCAGCCGACGTACTACAGGAAGCCCTCGTGGACCTTTTGCAATTCTTGCTCGATAAAAACAACATTTTCATTGTCGCCGTCGCCGTGGTGTCCGGCGTGATGCTGATCATTCCGGCCCTGCGCAAGGGCCGTACCGGATCTGCCATCAGCACGAATGAAGCCATCCAGATGGTCAACCAGCGCAATGCCGTGTGGGTCGACGTGCGCCCTGCCGAGCAATTCCAGGCCGGCCACATTGCCCAGGCACGAAACGTGCCGGCAGCCGACATCGAGCAGAAGGCCAGCTCGCTGCCCAAGAACAAGCCGCTCGTGGTGGTTTGCGACAATGGCCGCGATTCGGCCCGCGCCGCCGCCAAGCTGCGCGCTCAGGGCTTTACCGACGTCGTGCCGCTTGAAGGCGGCATGCGCGCCTGGTCCGCCGCCAGCCTGCCGGTCACCCAGAAGGGTTGAAGCGGGCGGACTCGCCCCCATCTACCTATTCTTGTACCCACAGGAGCGCCCTATGAACAAAGTCGTCATGTACAGCAAGGACTATTGCCCTTATTGCGCCCGCGCCAAGTCGCTGCTCGAGCAGCGCGGCGTGACCGACCTGGAAATCATCCAGATCGACCGGGAACCGTCCCAGCGCGATGTCATGATCGAACGCACCGGCCGGCGCACCGTCCCGCAGATCTTCATCGGCGATACCCATGTCGGCGGTTGCGACGACCTGATGGCCCTGGACCGCTCGGGTGGACTCACCCCCTTGCTGAACGGCTAATCGCCCCTTTTTGCCTCTCCCACCAACGGAAACACTCATGGCTGATCAAGACCAAAACTCCCAGCAAGAAGGCGGCAACGACGCGCCCTCGTTCAATCTGCAGCGCGTCTACCTGAAAGACCTCTCGCTGGAAATGCCTAACGCGCCTCACGTGTTCCTGGAGCAGGAAGCGCCCCAGGTCGAGGTGAGCATCACCGTGGGCGGCCAGCGCCTGGCCGAAACCGTGTTCGAAACCACGGTCACCGTCACCGTCACCACCCGCATCAACGACAAGGTCGTATACCTGGTCGAAGGCACGCAAGCCGGCATCTTCGAAGCGGCCAACATCCCCGAAGAACAGCTCGATCCGCTGCTGGGCATTGTCTGCCCCACGATGCTCTACCCGTACCTGCGCGCCAACATCGCCGACGCGATCACCCGCACCTCGATGCCCCCGCTGCACCTGACCGAAGTCAACTTCCAGGCCCTGTACGAACAGCGCATCGCCGAACTGCAACAGCAGCAGGCTGGCGCCGCCAACGGCAGCGATTCGGGCATCATTCTGCCCCCCGGCGCGACCCGCCAGTAAGCACCCTGCGGCACCCCATGAACCAACCCGCCGAGCCGCGCCTGCGCGTCGCCGTCCTGGGTGCGGGCAGTTGGGGCACCGCGCTGGCGGCGGCCGCCAGCCGCCGCCACCCCACCCAGCTCTGGGCGCGCGAAGCCGCGCAAGCGGCCGCCATGGCCGCCACCCACGAAAATGCCCGCTATCTGGCGGGCATTTCCCTGCCCAAGACGCTGCAGTTTTCCGCCGACCTGGACGCCACGCTGCGCACCTTGCAGGACGACGCCGCGCGCCGCCTGATCGTGCTGGGCGTGCCCGTCGCGGGTCTCACGTCCATCTGCGAGGCGCTGTCGCAACGGCTGCCCGCGCTGGGCTTGCAGGACACCCCCATCGTCTGGACGTGCAAGGGCTTTGAAGCCGACACGGCCAGGCTGCCGCACGAAATCATGCGCGAGGCCCTGCCCGGCGCAACGGGCGGCGCCTTGTCAGGCCCCTCGTTCGCCCGCGAGGTCGCGCAGGGCCTGCCCGTCGCGCTGACAGTCGCCAGCAGCAGCCCCGCGCTGCGCGCGGCCACCACCGCCGCGTTCCATGGCGCGGCGCTGCGCGTCTACGCCAGCACCGACCTGGTCGGCGTCGAGGTGGGCGGCGCGCTCAAGAACGTGATTGCGGTTGCCTGTGGCATCTGCGACGGCCTTGCGCTGGGCACCAATGCCCGCGCGGCCCTGATTACCCGCGGCCTGGCCGAAATGACCCGTTTTGGCGTCGCGCTGGGCGCGCAGGCCGAAACCTTCGCCGGGCTGACCGGCCTGGGCGATCTGGTGCTGACCGCCACGGGCGAGCTATCGCGCAACCGGCGCGTGGGCCTGGAGATCGGCGCCGGCCGCAAGCTGGCCGACATCCTGGCCAGCGGCATCACCGCCGAAGGCGTGCGCTGCGCCCGCGCCGCGCTGGAACGCGCCCGCGCCATCAATGTCGAATTGCCGATCACCGAAGCCGTGTGCGCCGTGCTGTTCGAAGGCGTGGCGCCCATGACGGCCGTCTCGGCCCTGCTGGCGCGGGATGCCCGCTACGAGGGATCCGGCGCCGACGAGGCCTTCGGCGCCGCCTAGACCGCGCCTCAGTCCATCAAGCTCCGACAACAACACACGACAACCACCCCGAGGAGACATCCTTCATGACGCAAACCCGCAAGTTCCGGGTCGGCCCGCTGCTGCGTGGCCTTTGCCTGAGCCTGGCCGCCATCGTGCCCCTCGCCGCCCATGCCGACTGGCCCGAGCGCCCGATCCACATGGTGGTGCCCTTCCCGCCCGGTTCATCTCCCGACATCCTGGCGCGCACGATTTCCGAGCCGCTTTCCCAGGCCCTGGGTCAGCCCATCGTCATTGACAACAAACCGGGCGCGGGCGGCAACATCGGCACGCGCATGGTGGCGCAGGCCAAGCCCGACGGCTACACCCTGCTCTACACGATCAACGGCCCGCTGGTCACCGCGCCCACCCTGTACAAGAAGACGCTGGGCTATGACCCCCTGACGGATCTGGAGCCGGTGTCGCTGGTGGGCACCAGCCCCAACGTGCTGGTGGTGCCGGGCAGCCTGAAGGTCGACAACGTCCAGGACTTCGTCAAGCTGGTCAAAGGCCGCGGCAATTCGCTGAACTACGGATCGGTCGGCCCGGGCAGCTCGGCCCACCTGGCCATGGAGATGTTCAAGGAAAGCGCAGGCGTGGACCTGGCGCACATCCCGTACTCCGGCTTTCCCCAGGTCATCACCGCCATCATCGGCGGCGACGTGCAGGCCGGTTTCATGGTGCCGGCGATCGCCGTGCCGCAGGCTCGCGACGGCAAGGTCAAGCTGCTGGCCGTGACCAGCCTGCAGCCCAGCGAAGCCCTGCCCGGCGTGCCGACCATGGCCTCGCAAGGCTATCCGGATTTCGAGGCCATCTCGTGGAATGCGATCCTGGCGCCGGCCGGCACGCCCACGCCGATCGTCGAACGGCTCAATAGCGAACTGGCACGCATCATCAACAGCGACGCCGTGCGCAAGCAACTGGCGCTGCAATACTTCACGCCCGCTCCGTCCACCCCGGAAGCCCTGACCGCCCGCATCAAGAATGAAAAGGCGCGTTGGGACCAGGTGATTGACAAGCTCAAGCTGTCGCTGGACTAAGCTTCCCGGCCGAAGGGCGGCGCCTACGCGCCCCCTTCGTAGCCCTGCTGGCGCCAGGCTTCGAATACCGTGACCGCCACGGCATTCGACAGGTTCAGGCTGCGCTGGCCGGCGCGCATCGGCAGCCGCAGCCGCTGCTGAGGCGGAAACATCGCCTGGTGTTCGTCGGACAAGCCGGCGCTTTCTCGGCCAAACACAAACACATCCCCCGGCTTGAAACTGACATCGGCCACGCTGCGCTGCGCGTGCGTGGTCAGCGCATAGATGCTGGACGCGGCCGCGCCCGTATCGGCCAGCGCTTCCTGCAGCGTGTCGTGCACGCGCACGGGCTGCCACTCGTGATAGTCCAACCCGGCCCGCCGCATGCGGGCGTCATCCAGTTCAAACCCCAACGGCCGCACCAGATGCAGCTGCGCGCCGGTATTGGCGCACAGGCGAATGGCGTTGCCCGTGTTGGGCGGGATCTCCGGGCAGACAAGAATGACGTGGAACATGGTGCAGGGAAGATGAAAAGGCATGCGGCCGGAAGCGGCCGCAGGCGTGATTGTCGCCGATTTGCCTGGATGGGCCGGCGCGCGGCGGGCCATCCAGGCGGCCCGGCCTGGACGCCGGCCGATGCAATCCGGCGTCAGGGCGTGCGCGCGGCGACCAGCACCGTGACGCTGGCCGCGCCCGCCGCCATCAGGGCCTGCGCCGCGGCCCCAGCGGTGCTGCCGGTGGTCATCACGTCGTCCACCACCGCCACATGCCGGCCAAGAACGGTGCCGGTGCAGGTGAAAAGACCCGCGGCCCCGCGCTGCCTGGCGCGCCGGTCCAGCGTGGCTTGGCGGGGCGTCTCGCGCCGCCGCGCCAGGACAAGGCGTGGCGCGGGCAGCGACAGTTCGGCCGCCAGGCTGCGCGCGATCTCGGCCGCCGGGTTCATGCCGCGCTGGCGCAGCGACGCGCGGCTGGCCGGGATGGGGACCAGGAGCAGATCGGCAGGCCAGGCGCCCGCGCCCGGACTGGCTGCCCCGTCCGCCGCCTGCAACGCCTGCGCCATCAACCGCGCCAGCACCGGCGCCATGCAGAGCCGCAACTGCGTCTTGAGCATCAGAATCAGCGAGTCGCCGGGCGGCGCGTAGTCAAAGGCCGCGACGGTCCGGCTGAATGGACGCGGCGCCGCCAGGCAGGCCGCGCAATGCTGCCCGCCGCCTTTGAGGCGAAGCGCGCACCGCGGGCATCTGGCAGACGCGCCCGGCGGCCCCGCCGTGATGTCTGCCTGACAGCCGGCGCACAGCCGCGCCCCCGCGACCCGGGCGCCGCATAACGGGCAATCGCCGCCCATGCGCGACAGCAGCCGTCGCCCCATGTCCAGTAGGGGCAATCGGAGCCTGCGGCCGGGATGCGCAATAATGTGTGCCATCCCAGATCAAACCATGCTCCGCCCCGGGCGATCCCGCGAGCGCGACCGAAATGTCCCTGCCAGAAACCGCAACGCCCCCCTCCCTGCCCCTCGTCAGCGCCGACGTGCCGCGCCAGTTCGCGCGACGCGGCGATCTGGCCGACGCCCAATTCCTTTATGGCGAGGTGGCGCGCCGCATGCTCGGCCGCCTGCAATACATCCGCGTGCAGCCGCAAGCCTTGCTGGATGCCGGCTGCGGCGCCGGCGACAATCTGCCGCTGCTGCGCGAGCGCTACCCCGATGCGGCCTATACCGGCCTGGACAACTGTGAGCCGCTGCTCAGCGAAGCGCGCAAGCGCCACGCACCGGGCGGCCTGTCGGCCTGGATCGGCAAGTTGGCGCGCCGCGGCCCCGCCGCCCCCGCATTCGTCAATGCGGATCTGGCAAACACGGGCTTGCCGCCCGAATCGCTGGAACTGGTGTGGTCGAACATGGCCATGCACTGGCACCGCGAACCGCACGCCGTGCTGGCCGAGTGGCGCCGCATCCTGAAGGTGGGCGGCCTGGCGATGTTTTCCTGTCTGGGCCCGGCCACCCTGCGCGAACTGCGCCAAGCGGTGGCCGACGCAGGCCTGCGCACGGCCACGCCGTCCTTCGTGGACATGCACGACTTCGGCGACCTGCTGGTTGAGAACGGCTTCGCGGATCCGGTCATGGACCAGGAAATCCTGACCCTGACCTATCGCAGCCCGGAAAAGCTGCTGCAGGACGTGCGCGCCCTGGGCGGAAACCCAGCCGAAGGCCGTCGCGGCGGGCTGGTGGGACGGGACTGGCGCGACCGCCTGTGCGCCGCGCTGGAAGCGCAGCGCAATGCCGACGGCCTGATCGTGCTGAGCATCGAGGTGGCGTACGGCCACGCCTGGCGCGCCGCCGCGCATCGGACCGTGGCGGGAGAAACCCGCCTGTCCGTCAGCGCGATTGGCGGCCGGCACCGCGGCGCCCCCTGAAGCGGGGCCCCGCTGCCGTTGTCCTAGTGCAGCCGCTCGGGCACGATGACGCCGGGCTCGGACGCGGCCAGGCCCTGCATGGGCTCGGACGTCGCCCGGATCCGGCGCCGCAGCACCGCAGTGGGCTCCGCGGGCGGCGCGACGGGGGCCGCCGTGCCGCGCCAGGCGTTCGACATGGCCTCCACCATCAGCGGCAGATCGCGCAGGCGGTGATACTGGCTACGCAGCCAGCGGGCATCGTTGCCGGCACGCATGGCATCGTCCCGCAGGGCGGCGATCATGTCGCCGGTGCCCAGTTCCTCGGCCACCGGCATCAGACGCTGGAACAGCGCACGCAGATGGTCGATCAGGCGCACGCGTTGCCCTTCCGGCGTTACATAGCTGCCCTGCAGGCCAAAACGGCAGGCCTGGAAATGGTTGCTGCGGTAGGACAGCCACGCGTTGTCGCTGGGATCTTCCTCGCGCATCAGCAGCACCGCCAGCACCTGGGCAAACGCCGCCACCTGGCAGGCGCGTTCCACGGTCAGCGGCGTATCGCAAACGCGAATCTCGACCGTGCCGTACTCGGGCTTGGGCCGGATATCCCAGTACAGGTCCTTGATGCTCTCGGCCAGACCGAACGCGCGCAGCTGCGACAGATGGGCCTCGAACTGGTACCAGTCCTTGACCTCGGCGGGCATATGCCCGGCCAGCGGGAAGCTGTTGACCGCGTTCAGGCGCGAGCATGAGAACAGGGTGTCCACGCCTTCGCAGTAGGGCGAAGAGGCCGACAGCGCAATGAAATGCGGCACATAGGGCGACAGGCGGCGCAAAAGCTTGATGGAATCGTCGCCGCTCTTCACGCCCAGATGGATGTGTTGGCCGAAAACCGTAAATTGACGCGCCAGGTAACCGTACATTTCGGCCAGGTACTGGAAGCGCGGGGTATCCGAGATGGAGCGTTCCTGCCAGCGCATGAAGGGATGGGCGCCGCCGCCCGCCACCGCCACGCCAACCGCGTCGGCCGCTTCAACCAGGGCGTCGCGCATCTCGCGCATTTCGGCCAGAAGGCCCATGGGGTGCTCATGCACCGAGGAGTTCAGTTCGATCATGGACCGCGTGATTTCGGGTTTGACGCGGTCGGCAATAGGATGGTTGGCCATCTGGGCCAACAGTTCGTCAGAGGCTGCAGCAAGGTCAAAACTGCGGGGGTCGATCAGTTGCAGCTCGAGTTCGATGCCCAGGGTGTTGGGGGCCGACGAAATGAACGGGATTTGTTCCATCTCGGACTCCTTTGAATGTTTGATGAGGGTATGCGCCGTTCGACCTTGAAGCCCGGCAACTTCCCGGGGGGCACTAGACGGCGGCTTGTGAACGCATGATAGCCGCAGCTTTGTGGCAAAACGATTGAAAATCGTGACATTTGTGTGCAACATCGCGAATCATCCGGTTTTGCCCTCTGAAGAAAAGTAAGCAAGCGCTCACAGCATAGGATTGGCGCGGGTCGCCAGCGCGCCAGGCGCCGAAA
>JAEYVD010000828.1 GCA_023432075.1 Pseudomonadota bacterium
ACCTCATCCTGCGCAATCACGGCCTCTTGACCGTGGGCCAGAGCATGGCGGAAGCCTTCCAGGCCATGAACCGCCTGGAAGCGGCCTGCATGGTGCAGGTGCGCGCGCAGGCGGGCGGCGAACTGACCCACATTCCGGCCGACATCCTGGCCCGCGCGGCGGTGGAATCGCCCGCGGACCGCGCCCGGAAGGCCCAACTCGCGTGGCCGGGCCTGCTGCGCCGGCTGGACCGGCGCAATCCGGGGTATGCCGAGTAAGCGCGCCTATTTTTTCGCGGTCGGGTCGGCGGACAGGAATTCCGCGCAGTCGGGCAGCGGCTTGGACGGCTCGTAGGACGATGTGCCTGGTTGCCACGCGTAGGTCACGGTGTAGCTGCACTGGCTGTCGGTCTGCGGCGCGAGCTGGGCCTGGGTCAGCGCAGGGCGCGTGCTGGAATCCTCGAAACGGCTGGCGCCCGCTGGCGAGCGCGTCGCCTGCGTCTTGACCTGCAGATCGGGCAGTTCCTTGCCCGGCAGGGCCTTCAGCGATGCCTTGAACTCGTAGATGTCGCTGCACTGGCCGGCCCGCTTTTGCGGGTCGGCCTCGTTAAAGCACGCGCGGATCGACGCCTCGGCCGTGTACGGCATGACGAGCACCAGGCTGGCGCCGGCCTGTTCGCCCAGGTTGACGTCGTACAGATACAGGTCGCGGCGCGAGAAGCCGCCGCCCGAGAACGGCGTCGACGCCTCGAAGTCCGGCTCGGCCGGGCCGATCACGCCCACGAGCGCCCGTTCTTCGCTCAGCCGGATCAGTTCCGGCCATACCGTGAAATCCTTGAAGTCCGGGATCTCGGGCGAGTCCCAGAACCGGTAGTCGGCGCGCAGGGTCCTGCTGGTGGCAAAGGGACCGTTTTCGCCGAACGCGCCATCCGTCTTGATGCCCACGCACCAGTCGGTCTGGGCGTTGCAATACAGCTTGTTGTCCGCATTGAGTTTCAAGGGCTCGGTATCGGGGGCGGCCATTGCCGCGGCGGGCAGGGCGGCGCAAAGCAGCAGGGCAAGCACTTTTGACACGATTCTTCCTTCTTGTGGGATGCGCGCGGGCCGTATGTTACGGCCCGCGCTACGCCCTCGGGGGGCGCGCCACATTTTGTAGGCAGTCGCACCGTTACGCGCGACTTGATGGTGTCAAAACATGAACAAACGTATCGGAGTCGCCGCCGCCCGCCGCGGCGGCGTCAGTCGCGCACGGGGCCATCGGGCGCATCGGACTCGACCAGCTGCGCCAGTTGCAGCAGGGACTCCTGCCAGCCCAGATAACACATCTCGGTCGGGATGACCTCGGGTATGCCTTCCTGCACGATGACCATTTCCGTGCCGCACGACACTTGCCTCAGGGTGATGGTGGTGGTCATCTCGCCTGGCAGGTTGGGATCGTTGAAGCGGTCCGTGTAGCGGATCTTCTCGCCGGGAACCAGCTCCAGATATTCACCGCCGAACGGCTCTTCATGGCCGGTCGCAAAGTTGTGGAAGGCCATCCTGTGACGGCCGCCCACGCGCGCGTCCAGTTCCTGGACCGAGCAGGTGTAGCCATACGGCGGAAGCCACTTGGCTATCGCATCGGGCTCGATGAAGGCGCGATAGACGCGTTCGGGGGTGGTGCGCAGTACGCGAAGGTGTCGTACGGTTCCGGTAGTCATGGTGTAGTCCGCCTTGAAATGAGGGTGGGTGCATGACTACGACGAACGGTCGACACCCGAATCGACAAGAATTTTGCTGGGGATTTCCCTAGGTCGCGATGGGCTTTCCCATCAGGCCCGCAGCCGGTCGATGTACGCCGACAGCGTCTCGGCGTGCCGCGCGTCGGCGCGCAGGCCGACATGCCCATCTGCCCGCACCGCCAGCAGCACCATGTCGCCCACGCCCAGCCGGGCCGCCGCGGCGGGATCCAGGTACGCGTCCACCTCCGTGACCGCCTGGCTGGCGGTCAGGGCCACCACCACCTCGATGATGTGCCCGTCCGACAGCGCCTCCAGGTCGCGGCGCAGGTCCGACAGCGGTTGCTGCGCCGTGCCGGGGCCGCCAATCAAGAGAACGGTGTGTCCGCGCCGCTTGGCGTAGTCATGCAGCTTGCCCAATCCGCCAGTGGAATACCGCACGTCGATGTGGTCCGGCAGCCGCTGTCCCGGCCAGATGGCCTCGTGCCGGTCTCCCATGACGATCGGCGATCCGGCGTAGTCGATATCCAGTTCGGCTTCCGACACGGCCTCGCGGTGCCGCGCATCGGGATTGCCGAAGGCAGCCCGGATACTGACGTCGCGTGCGCGCCGCGCCTGCTGGCCATGCGTCATCTGCGCGCTCTCGGCCGCATCGCCCGACGCCATCACCATGTCCGCCACGGGCCGCCGTTCCGCGTGATAGCTGTCCAGCAGCGCGGGCGAACAATGCCCCTGGCACACCAGCGCCAGCTTCCAGCCCAGGTTGAAGGCATCTTGCAGGCCGGTGTTCATGCCGTGCCCCTGCGCCGGGCTGCATGTGTGCGCGGCGTCGCCCGCCAGCAGCACGCGGCCGGACCGGAACGCGCGCGCGACCTTGGTGTGGCATTCGAAGCGCGCCGGGTGCGAGACGTCGTCAAATCCGGCGTCGGGCAGGTAGCGCCGCAGTGTCGACAGCGCGTCCTCGACCAGATCCGATTCTGCCGAACTGGGCCGCAGGTACACGCGCCAGCGCTCGCCGGGCAGGGCGGTAAGAATGACGGGAATCTCGTCCAGGTAGGCGTAATTTGCCTCGAAGGCCTCTGGCCAGTCGCGGATGGCGGCGTCAAATACCGCCCAAGGCTGGTCGATGTCGTGGCCGTCCTGCTCGATGCCGGTCAGCATCCGCACGGTGCTGTGATGTCCATCGCATCCGACGACCCATTGCGCCAGCACCTGCGACAGCTTGCCGCCGCGCTCCACCGTGGCCAGCACGCCGTCTTCCCGTTCCTGCAATCCCACCAGCTTCGTGGCGCGGGTGACCTTGCCGCCCAGCCGCTCCAGATGGTCGGCCAGCACGGTTTCCGTGACTTCTTCCGAGATGCCGATGTTGAAGGGATAGCGGCTGCCGGCAAGTTCCAGGTCGATCACCCCCAGTTCTGCGCCGTTCGCATGAATGCGGGCGAGCCGCTGTTTCACGCCCGCGGCCAGCAGGGGATCGATGATGCCCAGCGCATCCAGGATTTCCAGCGAACGCGGATGCACGACGGTGGCGCGGTCCCAGTCCAGGGGACGTTCATGCGCATCGATCAGCAGGCAGTCGACGCCGCGGCGCTGCAGTTCGGCGGCGGTCAGGAGGCCGGCCGGGCCCGCGCCCACGACCAGGACGGTTATCGGGATCACCATGGTTGTCCCTCAGCAATGGGGTCATCATGTCCTGCCGCATGGGATGCAGCCTGCCCGGCAGTCGGAAGCAGCGCGGTCCCGCCGAACGAGCCGGTAGCCCGGCAAGGGCGGCCTGTTGCGCCGCTCGTGCCCATTCGCGTGATGCGAAATTAAAGCAGCGCCGTGCCGGCGTCAATCGCCTTTCGGTCTATTACTATTTGAGCCATGAGCCAGCGCAAGAGACCTTCGAAGCCGGGCCCCGATGCCTGCATCCGCGTGCGGGGCGCGCGGGAACACAATCTGAAAAACGTGGATGTCAGCATCCCGCGCGACGCGCTCGTGGTGTTCGCCGGCGTGTCCGGGTCGGGCAAGTCGTCGCTCGCCTTCGGCACCCTGTATGCCGAGGCGCAGCGCCGCTACCTGGAATCGCTGTCGCCCTATGCCCGCCGCCTGATCGACCAGGTGGGCGTGCCCGACGTCGACGCCATCGACGGCCTGCCGCCCGCGGTGGCGTTGCAGCAGCAGCGTGGCACGCCGAACGTGCGCTCCACGGTGGGCAGCGTGACGACCCTGTCTAGCATGCTGCGCATGCTGTACTCGCGTGCCGGCACGTATCCGGCACGCCAGCCCATGTTGTACGCCGAGGACTTCTCGCCCAACACGCCGCAAGGCGCCTGCCCCCACTGCCACGGGCTGGGCTACGTGTACGACGTGACCGAGGCCTCGATGGTGCCGGACCCGTCGCTCTCCATCCGCGAGCGTGCGATCGCATCGTGGCCGCCCGCCTGGCATGGCCAGAACCTGCGCGACATCCTGGTGACGCTGGGCTACGACGTGGACAAGCCGTGGCGCGACCTGCCCAAGAAGGATCGCGACTGGATCCTCTACACCGACGAGCAGCCCACCGTGCCCGTCTACGCAGGCTTCACGCCCGCCGAGACGCGCGCCGCACTGCGCCGCAAGGCCGAGCCCAGCTACATGGGCACCTACACCGGCGCGCGCCGGTACGTCATGCATACGTTCGCCACCACGCAGAGCGCCATGATGAAAAAGCGCGTGGCCCGCTTCATGACTGGCGCGCCCTGCCCGGAATGCGGCGGCCGGCGTCTCAAACGCGAGGCGTTGTCCGTGACCTTTGCGGGCCTGGACATCGGCAGCCTGTCGCAACTGCCGCTGGCCCGCATCGCCGAGATCCTGACGCCAGCCGCTGAAGGGCGCTTCGAGGAACAGGCCGGGACGGCGGGCACGACCCGCAGCAAGGCCGCCGGGGTGCGCGCCAACGCGCGGCGCGTGGCGGCGGGCGGGCTGTCGCATGCGGGCAGCAGCGACGTGCGCCGCACGCCGGACGCCTCACCCGAGAAACGCATTGCCGCGCAGCGCATCGCGCACGATCTGGTCGAGCGCATCGGCACGCTGCAGGCGCTGGGCCTGGGCTATCTGGCGATGGACCGGTCCACGCCGACGCTGTCGCCCGGTGAATTGCAGCGCTTGCGGCTGGCCACGCAGATCCGCTCCAACCTCTTTGGCGTGGTGTATGTGCTGGACGAGCCCTCGGCCGGCCTGCACCCAGCGGATGGCCAGGCGCTGCATCGTGCGCTGGACCAGCTTAAGGCTGGCGGCAATACGCTCTTCGTGGTGGAGCACGACCTGGACACGCTGCGCCGCGCCGATTGGCTGGTGGACGTGGGGCCCGGCGCGGGCCAGCATGGCGGACAGGTGCTGTACAGCGGTCCGCCAGACGGCCTGCGCAAGGTCAAGGAATCGGTCACGGCCAAATACCTGTTCGATGTTCGGCCCGCCAGCCGGCGCACGCCGCGCGAGCCCACAGGGTGGCTTGAGCTGCGCGGCATCCACCGCAACAACCTGCATGGCGTGGACGCGCGCTTTCCGCTGGGCGCGTTTACGGCGGTGACGGGCGTGTCCGGGTCCGGAAAATCCAGCCTGGTCAGCCAGGCGCTGGTCGAACTGGTGGGCGAACATCTGGGCCAGGAGCTGCCTGCCGAGGAATCCGACAGCGACCTGCCGCAGCCCGGCAATCTGCCGCGCACGACGGGCCGCCTTGATGCCGGCGCGCAAGCCATCAAGCGGCTGGTCAATGTGGACCAGAAGCCTATCGGCCGCACGCCGCGGTCCAACCTCGCCACGTATACCGGCCTCTTTGACCACGTGCGCAAGCTGTTTGCCGGCACCAAGGCCGCCCGGTCGCGGCGCTACGGCGCCGGCCGCTTCTCCTTCAACGTCGCGCAAGGGCGCTGCGAGACCTGCGAGGGCGAAGGTTTCGTCCACGTCGAATTGCTGTTCATGCCCAGCGTGTACGCGCCGTGCCCCACGTGTCACGGCAGCCGCTACAACGCCAAGACACTCGAAATCGAATGGAACGGCCGCAATATCGCGCAGGTGCTGGACATGACCGTGGACGAGGCGTGCGCGTTCTTCAAGGACGAAGCCGTCGTGGCGCGTCCCCTGACGCTGCTCTCTGAAATTGGCCTGGGCTATCTGCGCCTGGGCCAGCCCGCCACGGAACTGTCCGGCGGCGAGGCGCAGCGCATCAAGCTGGCGACGGAGCTGCAACGCAGCCAGCGCGGCAACACGCTTTATGTCCTGGACGAGCCCACCACGGGCCTGCACGCGGCGGATGTGGACAAACTGATGGCGCAACTGCACGGCCTGGTCGACGCCGGCAACACCGTGGTCGTGGTGGAACACGACCTGCGCGTGGTGGCGGGCAGCGACTGGATGCTGGACGTCGGGCCCGGCGCCGGCGAAGCGGGCGGCGCCATCGTGGCAGCCGGCACGCCGCAGG
>JAEYVD010000550.1 GCA_023432075.1 Pseudomonadota bacterium
AAGTCGTTGGGGCTTTGATCGCCCAGGAGCGGCAGCGGTTGGTCGAGGTTCATTGGAGGTGCTTCTTCAAGCGGTAGAGGGCATCCAGCGCTTCGCGCGGGGTGAGGCTGTCGGGGTCGATGGCGGAAAGCTCCTCGCGCAGGGAGTCGAGCGCCTCGATGGTGTCTGCACGTTCGGCCTGCGCATACGCCTGGGCGTCGGCCTCGGCAGCAGCCGAGAACAACCCCAGCTGCGGCGTGGGGGCGCCTTGCGCTTCCAGGCGTTCGAGTTCGCGCGTCGCCTGCCGGATGACGGCGGCGGGTACGCCGGCGCGCTGGGCCACCTGAATCCCGTAGCTGCGGCTGGCGGGCCCTTCGCGCACTTCGTGCAGGAAGACGATGCCGCTTGCGGATTCGGCGGCGGCCAGATGCACGTTGGCGGCCGTGGCTTGCTCGGCAGGCAGACGGGTCAGTTCAAAGTAGTGCGTCGCAAACAGCGTCAGCGCGCGGTTGTGCGACAAGAGGCGGCAGGCGATGGCCCAGGCGAGCGCCAAGCCGTCATACGTGGACGTGCCGCGCCCGATCTCGTCCATCAGCACCAGGCTGTTGGGCGTGCTGGCCGACAGGATGGCCGCGGCCTCCGTCATTTCCATCATGAAGGTCGAGCGTCCTCCCGCCAGATCGTCGGCCGCGCCGATGCGGGTAAAGATACGATCGATCTTGCCGATCCGGGCGCGCGAGGCCGGCACGAAGCTGCCGATGCGCGCCAGCAGGACGATCAGCGCCACCTGACGCATGTACGTCGATTTACCGCCCATGTTCGGGCCGGTGATCAGCAGCATCCGGCGCGCGGGGTCCAGGCGGCAGCCGTTGGGCGTGAAGCGTTCGATGGCGCGCTCGACCACCGGGTGGCGGCCGGCGTCGATGTCGATGTCTGCTTGCTCGGACAGCTCGGGCGCCACCCAGTCGTGGCGCTGCGCATGCTCGGCGAGGGCAGCCAGCGTGTCCAGTTCCGCGAGCGCCGCGGCGCAGTCGGACAGCGGGCGCACGTGTTCGGCCAGCACGTCGAGCAACTGCTCGAACAGCCATTTTTCACGGGCCAGCGAGCGGTCCTGCGCGGACAGCACCTTGTCTTCCCAGGTCTTGAGCTCAGGCGTGATGTAGCGCTCGGCGTTCTTGAGCGTCTGGCGGCGGCGGTAGTCTTCGGGCACCTTGGCCGTCTGGCCCTTGGTGACCTCGATATAGAAGCCATGCACGCGGTTGAACTCCACGCGCAGATTGCTGATGCCGGTGCGTTCGCGCTCGCGGGCTTCGAGCTGGACCAGGAAGTCGCCGCCATCGGCGGCCAGTCCGCGCAATTCGTCCAGTTCCGCGTCAAAGCCGGCCGCCAGCACGCCGCCATCGCGGATGGTCACGGCCGGTTCGGGCGCGATGGCACGCACCAGCAGCGCGGCCAACGCAGGATCCACGGACAGATACGAAATCAGTTCGCCAATACGCGGCGAGGCCGCCATGGGTTCCACCAGATCGGCCAGCGCGGGCAGGGCCTGCAGCGCGTCGCGCAGGCTGGCGAGCTCGCGCGGGCGCACGGAGCGCAGCGCCAAACGCGCAGCGATTCGCTCGATATCAGGAAAGGCGTTCAGCGCGGCGCGCAGGGCTTCGAGCAGGCCCGCCGAGCCGAAGGTCTGTTCGACGTCCATGCGCCCGGCCAGCAGCGCGGAAATGGCCTGCTGGCGCGCCAGCGCCTGATCGTTCTCGCGCAAGGGGTGATGCAGCCAGCGGCGCAGCAGCCGGCTGCCCATCGGCGTGCGGCAGCCGTCCAGCAGCGAGAACAGCGTGGGCGAATCCTCGCCCGACAGCGTCTGCGTCAGTTCCAGGTTGCGCCGAGTGACCGGGTCCAGCAGCACGAACTGCCCGGGCCGCTCGGCCGACAGGCTCTGCACGTGCGCCAGCGCCTGCGACTGTGTGCGCGCGGCATAGCGCAGCAAGGCGCCGGCCGCGCAGATGCCGGCGGGCATGTCTTCGATGTCAAAGCCCGCCAGCGTGTCCGTCTTGAAATGCGCCAGCAGGTGCGCGCGCGCACCGTCGCTTTCGAAGTGCCAATCCGGCACGCGGGATCGAGCACCCTCGAACGGAAAGTCGAACTCCGCGGTGTCGGCGCAAACGATCTCCGCCGGCGCGATCCGGTGCAATTCGGATTCCAGCTGCGCGGGCGCACATTCGGTCACCCGGAACTCGCCGCTGGCCAGATTCAGCCACGCCAGCCCCGCCCGCGGCGCGCGAGCGCTGCCGCTGACGCAGATGGCCGCCAGCGCGCGGTCCGCCTTGGCGGGCAGAAGGGCGTCGTCGGTCAGGGTGCCGGGCGTCACGATGCGCACGATACGGCGCTCGACCGGCCCCTTCGAGGCAGCCGGATCGCCGATCTGCTCGCAGATGGCGACGGACTCGCCCATGGCCACGAGCCGGGCCAGGTATTGCTCCATGGCATGCACTGGCAGGCCAGCCATGGGGATGGGCACGCCGTTGGACGAGCCCCGCTTGGTCAGTGTCAGATTGAGCAGCCGCGCGCCACGCTCGGCGTCTTCGTAGAACATTTCATAGAAATCGCCCATGCGATAGAACAACAGCAACGGCCCGGCCTCGGCTTTGAGGCGCAGGTATTGCTGCATCATGGGGGTATGGCCCGCGTGCGCGTCGGCCGCAGTGTTTTGCAGTGCAGAATTCATGCCCGTGATTGTATCGGGGCGGGGAGGGCGCTGCTGAGCCGGGGCGTGGCGATTTGGCGGTGGGTTGCGATTTTTCCCATGACAGGGCACGTGGACGAACGGTGCGCACACGAAATAGGCTGAATCGCGCCGAAACCGGCTGAAATAGCCTTTGAAAATGGATGCGCAGTTGCCCGCGAGAAATGTCGCTATGGTAGTTGCCTGGCCGCATAACAACGCGGTGAGATGACATCGACCTCCACGCCATCGGGAACAAAATGAAAGTCAAATCCCTGCTGTCTTTCGTCGTGCTTTCCTTGCTCGCCGCCGCGGGCGCGCAGGCAGACAACTGCCGCGCCAATTACCAAGGCGGGGAAGATTGCCGGTACGACGATGGCACCACGTCGTCGAGCCGCTCCAACTACCAAGGCGGCTTCGATACGACCTACAGCGATGGCAGGACCTCCACCAGCCGGAAAAACTACACTGGCGGTT
>JAEYVD010000579.1 GCA_023432075.1 Pseudomonadota bacterium
GGCCCGACACGGAAGTGCTGGTGGAAACCGCGCTGGAGTGCATCGATGGTCTTACCGGGCCGATGGTGCTGGACCTGGGCACGGGCAGCGGCGCGATCGCGGTATCGATCGCGCTGGCGCGGCGCGATGCGCGCGTGATGGCGTCAGACGTCAGCGCGGCCGCGCTGGCCGTGGCTGCCGCGAACGCGTGGGAGTTGACCGCTGCCGTGCGCTTTGTCGAAGGCAGCTGGTACGAGGCCGTGCCCGCCGGCGAGGGCTTTGACCTGATCGTCTCCAATCCGCCCTACGTGGCCAGCGACGATCCGCATCTGGACCAGGGCGACCTGCGCTTTGAGCCGCGCGGCGCGCTGACCGATGGCGCGGGCGGGCTGGAGGATCTGGCGCGCATTGTCGAAGGCGCCCGCGCCCACCTGAAGCCCGGCGGCTCGCTCTGGATGGAACATGGCTGGGATCAGGCGGAGCAGGTACGCGACATGCTGCGCCAGGCCGGGTTTGCAGACGTGCACAGCCGGCAGGATCTGGCGGGGATCGAGCGGATCTCGGGCGGGCGTTTGCTGGTCGCACGTGTCTGACACCCTGGATATGCCCGTTCAGGTTGCCGCGCCGTCACCCGGGTGTCTGACACCTTCCCGAGCAGCTCGCCCGGTCCGACACGTGTTGTTGCGTTTGCCCCGGATATACCGGCCCCGCGCCGGGGTAATCGGGCGCTTTTCCCGGGTGTACCTATAATTGAGCAATTCCGTTTTGCCAGTCCAAGAGACCACCATGAGCGACGTTCAAGAATTCATCCGTGAAACCGTTACCCAGCACCCCGTCGTGCTGTTCATGAAGGGCACCGCCCAGTTCCCGCAATGCGGGTTCTCCGGCAAGGCCATTCAGATCCTGAAAGGCTGTGGCGTAAAGAAGCTCGTCACGGTCAATGTGCTGGAGGACGACGAAGTCCGCCAGGGCATCAAGGAATTCTCCAGCTGGCCCACCATTCCGCAGCTGTACGTGTCCGGCGAGTTCATCGGCGGCTCGGACATCATGAATGAGATGAACGAGTCCGGCGAACTGAAGACGCTGCTGGAGCAATCCGGCGCCACGGCTTAACGCCATCATGCGGCGGCTCGTCGTCGGCATCACGGGCGCCACCGGCGCGCTCTACGCGGTGCGCATGCTGCAGGCGCTGCGCAACGTCGAAGACGTCGAAACGCACCTGGTGGTGTCCGCCTCTGGCGTGCTGAACATCAAGCATGAGCTGGATGTCAGCCGCCACGACGTCTATGCGCTGGCCGATCACGTGCACAGCGTGCGCGACGTGGGCGCCACGCTGGCCAGCGGCGCGTTCCAGACCGCGGGCATGGTGATCGTGCCGTGTTCGATGCGCACGCTGGCGGCCGTGGCGCATGGCCTGTCCGACAACCTCATCACCCGCGCCGCGGACGTCACGCTGAAAGAGCGCCGCCGCCTTGTGATGATGGTGCGCGAGACGCCCTTCAATCTGGCTCACCTGCGCAACATGACGGCGGTGACCGAAATGGGCGGCATCGTGTTTCCGCCGCTGCCGGCGTTCTATCACCGTCCCGCGTCCATCGAAGAGATGGTGGATCACACGGTGGCGCGCGTGCTGGAACTGTTCGACATCGTCGTGCCCGGACCGCATTGGGAAGGCACGTAGGCGCTAGCCTCCCGTCCTGCCCAAGCCGGCAAGCCCCGCCGGCGCTACTCCACCAAGCCCAGCCCGTTCAACGCGGCCAGGTTTTCCGGCCATTTGCGTGCGCGCGCGTTCTGCAGTTCGATTCGCGCCCAGGCCATCCATCCGGCCCATTCGATGCGCTTGTCCCAAGCAGTGCCCCAGGCCTGCAGCGCGGCCAGGCCGGCGGCAGCATGCTGTTCCGCGGCCTCGAAATCTCCTGACGTCAACGCCAGTTGCGCCAGCAGCAGGCGCGGTTCGCCGACCCACGGGTTGTGTTCCACCGCGGCTTCCAGCATGTGGCGGGCGCTGTCCATTTCGGTCAGGGGATGCATGCGCGTGATGACCTGCCAGTACAGCGCGCTGGCTGCCGCTTCGTCGCGCGGGCTGAGCGTGGCGCGGCAATTGTCGAAGGCGGGCGGCAGCGTAATGCGGGTGTCGTGCGGCATGCGCGACAGCGGCGCCAGCAGATGCGACAGCATCGACAGGATGTTCGACGGCGGCTTGAGCGGGCCGGGCCACAGCGACGAGGCCCAGTTCGTCTTCAGGTCGCGGCGCTGCTGTTGCGGATAGCAGGCAAAGATCTCGTCCTGCCAGCTATGCCATTGCTCGCCCATGTCGGCGGCGGACACCACCGTGAATGCGGCGACCTGGCGCGGCGTGAACGTGAACACCTGCCCGTCGGCGCCTTCCAGCGTCAGGCCTTCCGGTCCCGTGCCCTGGCCCTGCAGGATGGCCTGCACGAATCGCGTGCGCGGCATGGCGCAAAAGAGGCTGACCCATTCTTCGGCTTCGGCGCCGAGCACATCGCGCAACGTGTTGCGCTCGCGTTCACGGTCAAAGAGCGTGAGGTCCACGTATTCGTTGCCGTACAC
>JAEYVD010000595.1 GCA_023432075.1 Pseudomonadota bacterium
CCCGGCTGAGACGGCGGGGCCGAGGCCGGGCGGCCGTGCGGGCAATCAGGGTGAAGCGGGCGGGGCTACCGCGATGGGCGCAGGCGCCTGCGCGGGCTCCGGCGCCGACGCAAGCAGCATCGTCGGCGGAGACGACACTTCGAGCTTGGCCTCGTCCAGGCGCTTGAGCACCGTGAACAGCAGCGCGCTGCGCACGCCGTACGCCGCGCGAGGCGACGACACATAGCCTCTGGCGTTGAAGATCAGGTGGCCTGCGTCGATCCCGTCCAGGAATACGTTGGGCGCGGGCGACTCCAACACGTCCTCGTGATCGGCAAACGCCTGCAGCATCAACTCGCGGACCTTTTCGGCATCCGTCGACAGGGGCATCGGCAGCTTGATCTGCACGAGCCCAAGCGGGTTGGACCGCGTGACGTTGCGGACCGTTTTTGTCACGAACTCGGAGTTCGGCACGATCACGGTGGACCGGTCACCCATCTGGATCTCGGTGGCGCGCACGTTGATGCGCAGGATGTCGCCTTCGACGCCGCCCAGCGATACCCAGTCGCCCACCTTCACTGGCCGCTCTGCCAGCAGGATCAGGCCCGACACGAAATTCTGCACGACGGCTTGAAGGCCAAAACCGATACCCACCGACAGCGCGCTCGCGATCCACGCAACCCGTTCCAGTCCGATCCCGGCGGCGGACAGCGACAACGCCACCGCCAGCACGAAGCCACCGTAGCCGAACAGTGTCGCGGCAGACAACTGCATGCCCGGATCCAGCTCAGTCGTGGGCAGGTAGCGGTTCGACAGCCAGCGCTTGAGCATCTTGACGCTCAGCAACGACAGCGCCAGCACGATCAGCGCCTGCAGCACCGCGCCCGGGCGGATCTGCGCCTCACCAATGGCCAGACCTTTACGAAGCTGATCAAAGCGCTGCACCAGGTCCATCGGCGCCTCGCCGAACGGCGCCAGCACCAGGATGATGGCGAGCAGCGCGATCGCCACGCGCCCAAGACCCGACAGCAGCACAGCGGCCTGATCGCGCATGCTGGGCCCTTCGCCTTCGCCACCCTCGCGGTGCGCCGTGCCCAGCAGCGTGCTGAATCCGTCCTCGATCAGCGTCGAGGCCAGGTAGGCCGAGGCCAGCACGATCAGCACCCACAAGACCTGCTTGACCAGGAAGCTGCCAAACGCGACATAGCCTGCCAGCAGGCTCGCAAGACTGACGATCAGCACCGTCCAGATGGCGGCCAGCATCAGCGAGACCCACAGCGGGATCGGCGCTTCGCTGTCCTGCATGACCTGCCGGCGCAGGCGGCGGCTGATCGCCAATACGGCGGCCAGCATCGCCATGCTCAGCACACCTACGATGCCGGTCAGCGTAATGGTCGTCGTCAGGCTCGCGTCGAGCAGCACGGGCAACCGTTCCGCAAGCCAGATCAGGACCACCAGCACGCCCAGCGTGCCGGGGAGCCAGCGCAGGCGGTTCGCCACGATGTCGCTGACCGGCGGCAGGCGCCACGAAGGACGGTTGGTCGACAGCAGGGCGTAACCCAGCCCTGAGACGAAGCCGCCGAAGCACACCGTCGCTACCAGGTTGGTCAGGAGCGATGCGGTGCTGTCCGACAACTGCGACCGCCAGTCCAGTCCGGTCTGAATCAGCAAGGCGATGACGCCGGGCGTGGCAACTGAGAGCGCCACCAGGGCCACGGCCAGGAACGATCGGCGTAGCCGCCCGGGCGGCACGCGCGTCGCGGTCAGCTGCAGCAGATAGCGGCCAACCCAGACCCGCAGCGCAATCGCCAATCCCGCGACAACGGCGAGCAGCATCCAGCCCCACTTGGGCGTCTGTCCCACGGCGGTGGACAGATCGTCGCGCAAGGCTTCCAGCCGTTCCAGATCCCGGGGGAATTCCTGCCGGAACTCTGTCCAGAACTGGCCGGACAGGAATGAATCGCGGCGTTCGCCCAGGCGCGCCTGGAACTGCTTGCGCCGCTGGGCCGATATCTGTTCGGCTGTCTGGCCGGCATCGACCGACAGCAGTCGCGCCAGCTTGATTTGCGCATCCAGCGCACGGCTGTTCTTTTCCAGTTGCGCCCGCTGCGCCGCCACATCAGGCGCTTCCTTGGCCCCGTCCGGCGGCGTGCCCAGTTCGCTCAGTCGCGCCGTCACGCTGGTCAGTTGCGGCGTCAGCGCCTCGGTGGCGGCATCCGCCTTGGACTGAATATCCAGCGCTTCGCCGCGCTGCTTGAGCAGCACGGCGTCGTCCGTCTCGTCCGGGACTTGCTTTCGGATCTCGTCGATCTGCTTGCGCGCGGCGGCCAGTACGGCTTCGGTGTCGGTGGGCGCGGCGGGCGGCGCGGCAAAGGCCGGCAGGAAGCAGAACACCAGCAGCAGCGCGGCAAGCAGCGCCGCCAGGTTGGGCGCTCGGAGAAGGCGGGCGCGCATGAGCAGAGGGTACGTGGTGGGGATCATGTTCTTGGGGCGAGTTGCTCGCGTCGAGGCGGCAGCATAACAAGCCGCCGCGCTGCCCGTTGCAACAAAAATGCCGTTGCGTCCCTAAATTTCCGGCGTCATGCCTGCGCGTTGAATAACGCCCCGGGCGGGAGGAAAAATGGGGCCGGATTTGCAGGGCCTGGCCCGCGCACGCACCCGGCCTCGGAGCCCTCGCAACCCCTGTTTACCAGCCGAACGTTTGGATTCAACTCGGAGCGCCGTGGGGGACGCGCGCCGGCCGGTTCCGCGGCTTGCCCAACACCGCGTCGCACACCTCCAACCAGGCTCGCGCCGCGAACGACAAATAGCCGGATTGCAGCCAGATATGCCCAACTTCCCACTGCATGCCGGATTTCGCCAGCTTGGCAGTGCTAAGGCCTCGCGTCTTCATCCGCTGCATCAGGGGTTCGGGAAGCAGGGCCACCCCGAGCCCTGCCGATGCCATCGCCACCAGGAAATCCCAGTGCGCGCTTTGCGCCGCGATGCTGGGCTGCAGTCCTGCATCGGCAAACGCCTGGCGCAACCGCCGGGTGATCGCGAAGTCGTCGGTGGGAATCAGCAGCCGCGCTTCGCGCAGTGCGCTCAGCGGCAGCGAGGTCTTTCCGGCCCAGGGCGCGTCGGGCGGCCCAATCACCCAGATCGGATAGCTGCCAAACGCCTGCGCGGCCAGGCCGCCGTCGGGCGCGACCGGCAGGATGGTGGCGCCGACCTCCAGTTCGCCGCTGGCCACCAGGCTTTCCACGGCCTGGCCTGCGCCTTCGCGCAGCGTCAGATGAATGCCGGGGTGCAGCTCGCGAAACCGCTTGACCACTGGCGTGAACAGCAGATTGATCATTGGCGGGATGCCGACTTCCAGTGATCCGCGCCCCAGTTCCGCGGTTTGGCGCAGCTCTTCCGACAGCTGGCGCATGGTCTCCAACACCTGCAGGCCGCGCTGATACATGACCCGGCCGGTATCGGTGGGGCGGGCCGTATGCCCGTCGCGAATCAGGAGCGGCGTGCCGGCTTCTTCTTCCAGCTGCCTGATCATCTTGCTCACCGTGGACTGCGTGACGAACAGCGCCTTGGCTGCCTGCGTAAAGCTGGCATGACGGACGGTTTCCACGAAATACCGCAAAGCGCGCACGTCCATGGCAAAGCTGATCCCTTCGCGCGATGCGCGGCAAAAACTCAAATAATGAAAAAAACGACTGGATTGGATGATTTTAAGTCATTACGAGATTTGCGCCCGCGTTCCTATACTGCCGAAAAATCGTTCCAACGCCCGTATCCGCGGCCCTTGGAACCTCGGGAAACGCCGCGTCAGACGGTGCCCGGGCGCTGAAGACCCTTCGCCGCGTCCGGCCCTAAGCCGCAAGCCTTTGAATTTGGAGACAACATGCCTTTCGACCGGATCCGCAACGCGGAACTGCACGCCCGGATCACCACAGCCGAACAGGCCGCCTTACTGATTCAGGACGGAATGACCGTCGGAATGAGCGGATTTACTCGGGCGGGTGACTGTAAATCGGTGCCTGCTGCGCTGGCGGCACGAGCCGAACGCGAACCCCTCTCCATCACCTTGATCACCGGCGCGTCCCTCGGTCACGACACCGACAAGATGCTGGCTCAGGCCAATGCGCTCGCGCGACGCCTGCCGTTCCAGGTTGACACGACCCTGCGCCGCAAAATCAATCAAGGCGAAATCGCCTTCATCGACCAGCATCTGTCCGAGACGGTGGAACAATTGCGGGCGGGCCATCTGGGCCCCATCAACGTGGCCATCATCGAGGCCGCCGCCATCACCGAGACCGGCGCGATCGTGCCGACGATGTCGGTGGGCAATTCGGCGTCGTTCGTGCAACAGGCCGACAAGATCATCGTCGAGCTGAATACGAGCGTCCCGGCCGCCATCGAAGGTCTGCACGACATCTACATCCCCGGCGACCGTCCCGCCCGCCAGCCCATCGGCTCGGTGTCGGCAGACCAGCGTATCGGCCAGCCGTTCATCGAGGTGGATCCTGCCCGCATCGCCGCTATTGTCGTCACGCAGGAGCCCGACAGTCCCTCCAACGCGCTGCCGCCCGATGCTGAAACCAACGCGATCGCGGGTCACATCAATCAGTTCTTGCGCGCTGAAGTCGACGCCGGCCGTCTGACCAATTCGCTGCTGCCGCTGCAGGCAGGCATCGGCACCATCGCCAATGCGGTATTGCACGGCTTCGAGTCATCCGACTTCGAGAACTTGGTCATGTACTCCGAAGTGCTGCAGGACAGTGCCATCGAGCTTCTGGACCAGGGCAAGCTTGCATTCGCATCGGCGTCCTCCATCACCGTCTCCAAGCCGGTGTATGAAAAGATTCTCGCCAACATCGAGCACTACCGCCAGCGCATCGTGCTGCGCCCGCAAGAGATCAGCAACGCGCCCGAAATCGTGCGGCGGCTGGGCATCATCGCCATCAATACGGCGCTGGAATTCGACATTTACGGCAACGTGAATTCCACGCACGTCGGCGGCACGCACATGATGAATGGCATTGGCGGCTCAGGCGATTTCGCCCGCAACGCGCATATCTCGATCTTCGTGTCCAAGTCGATGGCCAAGAATGGCGACATCTCCAGCGTGGTCCCGATGGTGTCCCATGTAGATCACACGGAGCATGATGTCGATGTGCTGGTCACGGAATGCGGTCTGGCCGACCTGCGCGGCCTGGCGCCGCGCGAGCGTGCGCGCGCCATCATCCAGAACTGCGTACATCCTTCTTATCGTGGCGCTCTGCAGGACTACTTCGATCGCGCCTGCGAGCGCGGCGGCCAGACGCCGCATCTGCTGGAAGAAGCGTTCTCGTGGCATCAACGATTCAACGAAACCGACTCGATGCAGCCGGTCGCCGCATCGGCCCGCAAGGTTGCCTGATGCCAATTGAAGATTGACTGCCGCCGTCGCGGCGTCCGCCTGGGCATTCGAGCGAAGCGAATCCAGGCTGTTTGAGGCAACGTCCTGCCGGGCGCCGTGTTTTGGTCAAGGTAAAGCGGCTACACGCTGCTTTACCTTTTTTTTCTCTAGGACTCGTCCTCGGGCTTGGAGGTCACCAGCGTCTGACGCGACATTTCCAGTTCGTCGCGCAGCCACTGCTTGAATTCGGCCAGGGGCGCCCAGTCTCGCAAGCTTGGCCGATAGACAAGGTGATAGGTCTGCGCCAGTTCATAATTCACGCGCACCGGCGACACCTGCATGAGCCGCCCCGCGCAGAGCGCGTCCGCCGCAAGCAGTTCGCGGCCCAGCGTAATGCCCAGCCCCTGTTCGGCAGCTTGCAGCATCATCCCCGCATCATTGAATGACGCCACCGGCGTGACCTGTGTCGGAAATCCGGCCGCCGCAAACCAGTGCTGCCATAGCTCACGTTCCCCAAGCAGCGGTTGGCGCGCAAGCGTTTGCGGGGAATTGTCGGGCAGGGCGGCCATCGTCTCGGGCGAAGCAAGCACGATGAGCGGCAAGGGCACATCGAAAAGCGGCTCCGACTCCACCCCGGGCCACGGTCCTTGCCCGATCCGCAGCGCAGCATGAAAACCGTCGCGCAGTAAGTCGACCAGTTGCTGCGACGTCTCAATCTCCAATGCTAGCCCGGGGTGCCGGGCGCGCCATCGTGCCATGCGCGGAAGCAACCAGCGCTGGGCAAATGAAGGCAACACGGATACCCGTAGGCGTTGCTCGCTGCCGGACGCAGCCGCGCTCGCGGCCATCAGTCCTTCATCGAGCTGCGCCATGGCGCCCTGCACGCTGCATAGAAGGGCAGCGCCGGCGGAATTGAGCACGATGCCTCGCCCACTGCGCTCAAAAAGCGGAAAGCCAATCTGCTCTTCCAGCACCTTGATCTGCTGGCTGACTGCGCTATGCGTGAGGTGAAGGCGTTCGGCGGCGGCGCGCAGGTTCTGCAACTCGGCGACAACACGAAAGGCAGGAAGCGTATTCAGGGGCAATCGCATGGCAGGTCCAGGCCGAAATTTGACTGGTCATCGTAGCTTACCGATCATGCCAAAACAATTAGATTTTCAGGCAGCCATTGGGCGAATACGCTTACCAAAACGGATAAGCAAAAGGAGCCCGTGATGACCGCTCAGCCTTTCATGCCGCCTGCCCCCCTGGCCGGCGTACCTACTAAAGCCAAATCGGCCGATGCCGAACCGGTCGCCGTGCTGGAGAGCGCCCAGGCGCCGGACCGCAGTTTCATGGCGCGTCTATGGCACGCCTACTGCGCACGCCGCAACGAACGGCGCATGCGCAATCTCGCCCAAGACATGGATCCCCATCTGCTCAACGACGTGGGGGCGCCGCCTTGGCTGGTAAACGAAGTCACCCTGCGCCGCGACCTCGCACGCCTGCGCAACAATGATCACCTGCGCTGGTGAACGGTCCTCGTGCGTGTCCGTGGCCGTCCGTCCTGCCGGATCTTCGCGGGTTCTTCTTCTATATATATAGAGGGCGAATCCCGTGACCCGTGGTTTGAGGATCCTATCGTTGGCCGACACACCAAAAATTTACGACATCGGCGTGACAGCGCGAAATTCTGTGCTATAGTCTCGCTCCTTCGCAGCTCAGACAGTTTTGAGACGCGAAGCCAAGCAAGTGCAACAGGCGAGGGGGGGGCAACCCAATCTCACCTGCCGCAGCGGC
>JAEYVD010000632.1 GCA_023432075.1 Pseudomonadota bacterium
CGGTTGGAAATGAAGATGTGCAGCATCTCGGTCGAGCCGATGCCGTCCAGGATTTCACAGCCGAAATGGCGCGTGAAGCGCTCGCCGATATCGCGCGGCAAGGCTTCGCCGGCGGATGTGCAGACGCGCATCGCCACCTGCTCGCGGGGCGGCAGGTCGGGCGAGGCCAGCATGCTGGCATACAGCGTCGGCACACCGTAGAACACGGTGGGGCGATGCCGCACCAGCCGCTGGAACACGGCCTGCGGGGTGGGGCGCTCGGCCATCAGCACAACCGTGGCGCCCACCGACAGCGGAAAGGTCAGGCCGTTGCCCAGGCCGTATGCGAAGAACAGCTTCGCGGCCGAGAACACCACGTCGCTCTCGCGGATGCCGAGCACGGGCTTGGCATACAGTTCCGCCGTGTGCCAGAGGTTGCCGTGGGTGTGGACCACGCCTTTGGGCTTGCCCGTCGAACCGGACGAATACAGCCAGAACGCGATCTCATCGGACAGCGTGCGGGCCGCTGGCGCCAGCGGTGCGGCCGCGAGCAGCGTGTCGAACGCGTGGGCGCCATCGGGCAAGGCCGCGCCGGGTTGCGACACCACCAGGTGTTCGACATCCGCCGGCGCCTGAGCCAGCGCCGCTTGCAGCACCGGCAGCAGGGCGCCGGACACGAACACGGCCCGCACGCGGCTGTGCGCAATGATGTAGGCGTAATCGTCCGCGGTGAGCAGGGTATTGACGGCCACCGGCACCACGCCGGCGTGCAGGGCGCCCAGAAACGCCACCGGCCAGTCGGCCGTGTCCTGCATCAGCACCAGGATGCGTTCCTCGCGGCGCAGGCCCAGGTTGCGCAGCGCGCCCGCCATGCGGGCCACCCGCTCGGCCAGCTCGCCATAGGTGAGCTGGCGCGTGTCGTCGATGTAGGCCGGCTTGGCGGCGCGCGGGGCGTTCAGCGCGGCAAGATGGCTGGCGAAATTCAATTCGGCGGGGCAGGTATTCACGGTTGTCTCCTGGTGTCCTGGTGGGTGGACGCCGTGCCTGTGGTTGTTGTTGGCGGCACGGTTGCGGCGTCCGGGCCGGCATTCAGCCGGGGCGCGTGAATTCGATGGCCCCGCCGGGCAGCAGATACAGCACGAGGGCCCGGCCGCGCGTGACGGTGGGGCGGTGGGCCGAGCCCGGTCCGTAGACCAGCCAGCCCGCGCCGTGACCGTCAAAGCGCGCGTCTTCGGTAAGCGGCATGATCATGTCGATCTCGCCGTTGGGATGGGCATGGTGCGGGCCGGCCAGGTCATTCATGTCGACGACGTCCACCGAGCAGCCGCCCAGGTCGTCGGCGGGCTTGATGACCCGTCCATACTTGATGCCGCCGCCTTCGCGGTTGCACATCCAGCCGTCGGCCACGCCCTGCCTACAGGTCGCAAAGATGTCCTGGAACAGGGCGCTTGCCGGGCCGGCCGCCTGGTTGAGCCGGGCCTGCAGCGCCGCGTCCAGGGGCTGGCCGGCCGTCAGGCGCGTCACATCGCGCATCAGGGCGTGGAATTGGTCGGGCGTACTCACCAAGCGGCTCCTTTACACTGTCGGCGCTCAGGCAGTCCGTATTTGGACTGCTGTTTTTTTGCACCGGATCGGCTGTGGACTCGTTGGATGGAAAAATAGTGCTTCCGTTGATGTGGGTCAAGCACTATAGTGCATAAAAGAGCGGTAATCAGGGTTTTTGCGGAGTCAGTCGAACCATGAATCAAGCGCTAGACACGGCGCCCATCGAACCCCGGCGCGAGCCCTTCCTGATCGCCCTGGGCGAGCGTGTGCGCCGCCTGCGCGCCATCCGCGGCATGACGCGCAAGGGCTTGTCGCAGGCGACCGGCGTATCCGAACGCCATCTCGCCAACCTGGAGCACGGCGTCGGCAATGCGTCGATCCTGGTGCTGCTGCAGATTGCCCGGGCGTTCAATTGCGCGCTGGCCGAGCTGGTCGGCGACGTGACCACGGAATCGCCGGACTGGCTGCTGATCCGGGAGTTGCTGAGCGGACGGACCGAGTCCGATCTGCAGCGGGCGCGCGAAGCGCTGACGCAGCTTTTTGGCGTGGGCGCCGGGGCGCAGCGGCCCAACCGCACGCAGCGCGTGGCGCTCATCGGCCTGCGCGGCGCGGGCAAGTCGACGCTCGGCCAGATGCTGGCCGACGACCTGGGCTATCCGTTCGTGGAACTGAACCGCGAGATCGAGCGGGTGGCCGGCTGCGGCATCCTGGAAATCCATAACCTCTACGGTCCAAATGCCTACCGCCGCTACGAACGGCGCGCGCTCGAAGAGGCCGTGCAGATCTATCCCGAAATGGTGCTGGCCACGCCGGGCGGGCTGGTGTCCGAACCCGCCACGCTCAACCTTCTGCTGACCCATTGCTATACGGTCTGGCTGCGCGCCACGCCCGAAGAGCACATGGAACGCGTCATGGCGCAGGGCGACTTCCGCCCCATGTCCGGCAACAACGAAGCCATGTCCGACTTGAAGCGCATCTTGGCCGGGCGCGAAGCGTTCTACGCCAAAGCCGCCCTGACCTGGGTGACCAGCAACCTGGAAGTGGCCGAAAGCTTCGCCGGCCTGCGCACGCAGGTCCGCAAGGCCTGCGGGTTGCCGCTGTAGCGCCGCCGGCCTGCCGCCTTCGTTTCCGAGGGCGCCCCGTTCGGGCGGCCTTTTTGCTGCGCGTCTGATACGCATGGCGACATGCACTTTCCTGCATATTCTGCTTGACGCTCCAAAACGCCTGCACTAACCTGCATAATAATTCATGTAGTGCAGTATTTTTCCTGTCAGCGAACAGGGCGTACGAGGAGACACACGATGAGCAGTCCCATCAACCGGGTCGACTTCCGGACCGATCCCGCCCAGTACCGGCACTGGCGCCTGACTTTCGACGGTGCAGTCGCAACCCTGGCCATGGACGTGGCCGAAGACGGCGGCCTGCGCCCCGGCTACAAGCTCAAGCTCAATTCGTACGACCTGGGCGTCGACATCGAACTGCACGACGCCCTGCAACGCATCCGCTTCGAACACCCCGAGGTGCGCAGCGTGGTCGTCACCAGCATGAAAGACCGCATCTTCTG
>JAEYVD010000640.1 GCA_023432075.1 Pseudomonadota bacterium
CACCGCCACCAGCACCATCGGTGGTGGCTCGAGCTCCGTGAACTTCGGCAACAACCTGTTTGCTGACGGCTTCAAGGCTAACTCGTACCTGGTTGGTCTGTCGGCCCCGATCGGCGGCGCTTCGAACATCTTCGGTTCGTGGCAGCGTGTTGATCCGTCGAACGACAAGCTGACGGGTGATGATTCCAACATGAACATCTACTCGCTGGGCTACACCTACGACCTGTCCAAGCGCACCAACCTGTACGCTTACGGTTCGTACGCCACGAACTACGCGTTCCTGAACGACCTGAAGTCGACCGCTGTCGGCGTCGGTGTCCGTCACCGCTTCTAATCCAACGCAGGGTGCAAGCCCTGTCTGGATTTAAAGCAAAGTCGAACGGGCCTCGGCCCGTTCGCATAAACCACCCTTTTGGGGGTGGTTTTTTTTCGTCTGCTGACTGAATTCGTGCATACTACGGCTTCGTGTTCATCAAGCCGTGTATCCTTCGAGATACGCCGACAAAAGCTGCGATTGTTCCAATTGAGGAATGCAGTCTTTCGCCCGCTATTCAAGCTACAGAGTTCAGCCGGAAGTAACCGCGCGAATGCTACAATCCTAAGGTTTGCGCATTTGACGGACGCCTGAATGAACCTGCAACAGTATTTTCCCGTCCTGCTGTTTATCGTAGTGGCCACCCTTATCGGGTTCGCGCTTCTAACGGCCGGCTCCCTCCTTGGCCCGCGGCGTCCTTACGCTGAGAAGCTCTCGCCTTACGAGTGCGGCTTCGAAGCGTTTGAAGATGCACGCATGAAGTTTGACGTGCGCTACTACCTCGTGGCGATCCTGTTCATTCTTTTCGACCTGGAAATCGCGTTCCTGTTCCCTTGGGCAATCGCTCAGGGCACCGTCGGACTCGTCGGTTTCTGGACGGTCATGGTTTTCCTCGCCGTGTTGACCGTCGGCTTCATCTACGAATGGAAAAAGGGCGCGCTGGATTGGGAGTGACCTTCGGGTTCATTTCACAGCACGCTATCAGAGACGAATATGGCTATAGACGGCATTCTCAAGCAAGGGTTCATCACCACCAGCGCCGACAAGTTCCTGAACTGGGCGAAGACCGGTTCGATGTGGCCCATGACCTTTGGTCTGGCCTGTTGCGCGGTTGAGATGATGCACGCGGGCGCGGCCCGCTATGACCTGGACCAGTTCGGCATCATCTTCCGGCCCAGTCCGCGCCAGTCCGATCTCATGATCGTGGCCGGCACCTTGTGCAACAAGATGGCGCCGGCGCTGCGCAAGGTCTACGACCAGATGCCCGAGCCGCGCTGGGTGGTTTCCATGGGCTCCTGTGCCAATGGCGGCGGCTACTACCACTACTCGTATTCGGTGGTCCGTGGCTGCGATCGCATCGTACCGGTAGACGTCTATGTGCCGGGCTGCCCGCCCACGGCCGAGGCGCTGGTCTACGGCTTGCTGCAAATGCAGAACAAGATCCGTCTGACCAACACGATTGCGCGCTGATGCTTCGTCCGGTCCGACGGCAGGCCTCAGCCGCCTCGAACCTGCGAAACCAGCGTATCGGTTCACCTAAGCGTACAAGATGATGACCAGGCTCGAATCCCTGAAAAACAATTTGCAGACCACCCTCGGCGCGGACATCGCGCTGACCGAGGCGCTGGGCGAGCTGACGCTCGAAGTGCCCGCGGAGCAGTGGTTCTCCGTCTGCAACAAGCTGCGCACCGAAGCCGGCCTGCGCTTTGAAACCTGTATCGACCTCTGCGGCGTCGACTACCTGACCTGGGGCAACGGCACGCGCCAGCTGCCCGAGGAAACGAACGCCCGCATCCACCGCTCGCGCTACGCCGTCGTGGCGCACCTGCTCTCCATCGAGAACAACTGGCGGCTGCGCGTGCGCACCTGGGCGCCCGACGACGAATTCCCCATGGTCGCCTCGCTGATGGAATGCTGGCCCGCGGTCGGCTGGTTCGAGCGTGAAGCCTTCGACCTGTACGGCATCGTCTTCGAAGGCCACCCGGACCTGCGCCGCATCCTGACCGACTACGGCTTCATCGGCCATCCCTTCCGCAAGGACTTCCCGCTGTCGGGCACCGTCGAAATGCGCTACGACCCCGAACAACGGCGCGTCATTTACCAGCCGGTCACGATCGATCCGCGCGAGATCACCCCGCGCGTGGTGCGCGAAGACACCTACGGCATGGGGCGTTGAATCATGGCAGACATCAAGAACTACACCCTGAACTTCGGTCCTCAACACCCGGCCGCGCACGGCGTGCTGCGCCTGGTGCTCGAGCTTGACGGCGAAGTCATCCAGCGCGCCGACCCGCACATCGGCCTGCTGCACCGCGCCACCGAAAAGCTGGCCGAGCACAAGACCTACATCCAGGCGCTGCCCTACATGGACCGCCTGGACTACGTGTCCATGATGTGCAACGAGCACGCCTACGTCATGGCCATCGAAAAGCTGCTGGGCGTCGAAGCCCCGCTGCGCGCGCAGTACATCCGCGTGATGTTCGATGAAATCACCCGCCTCTTGAACCACCTGATGTCGCTGGGTTCGCACGCGCTCGACGTGGGCGCCATGGCGGTGTTCCTGTATGCCTTCCGTGAGCGCGAAGACCTGATGGACTGCTACGAAGCGGTGTCGGGCGCGCGCATGCACGCGGCCTACTACCGTCCGGGCGGTGTCTACCGCGACCTGCCGGATTCCATGCCGCAGTACGGCGACTCCAGCAAGTACCGTGGCGACAAGGAAATCCGCGCCATGAACGACGCGCGTTCGGGCTCGCTGCTGGATTTCATCGAAGACTTCACCAACCGCTTCCCGGCCTGCGTCGACGAGTACGAAACCCTGCTCACCGACAACCGCATCTGGAAGCAGCGTCTGGTCGGCATCGGCGTGGTCGATCCCGATCGCGCCAAGGCGCTGGGCTTCACCGGCCCGATGCTGCGTGGTTCGGGCGTTGCCTGGGACCTGCGCAAGATGCAGCCCTACGAAGTCTACGACCTGCTTGATTTCGACATCCCCGTGGGTGTCAACGGCGATTGCTACGACCGTTATCTGGTTCGCATCGCCGAGATGCGCCAGAGCAATCGCATCATCCGCCAGTGCGTGGAATGGCTGCGCAACAATCCCGGCCCGGTCATGATCGAGAATCACAAGATCGCCCCGCCGTCGCGCACCGCCATGAAGACCAACATGGAAGAGCTGATCCATCACTTCAAGCTCTTCACCGAAGGTTTCCACGTGCCCCCGGGCGAGGCGTACGCCTCGGTGGAGCATCCGAAGGGCGAATTCGGCATCTATCTGGTGTCCGACGGCGCCAACAAGCCTTACCGCCTGAAGATTCGGGCCCCCGGCTTTGTCCACCTGCAATCGCTGGATGAAATGTCGCGCGGCCACATGATCGCCGACGCCGTCACCATCATTGGCACGCAGGACATCGTTTTCGGCGAGATCGATCGCTGATCCGCCCCAGACAGTCACGAGCACGCCCGCATAACCCGGATTCAAACTATGCTGCTTTCCGAACAGGCCTACCAGAAAATCGACCGTGAACTGGCCAAGTTCCCGGCCGACCAGCGGCAGTCCGCCATCATGGCCTCGCTTGCCATCGCGCAAGAAGAGAAGGGCTGGTTGGCTACCGAAGTCATCGAAGACGTGGCCAACTACATTGGCGTTCCGCCCATCGCGGTCCAGGAAGTCGCCACGTTCTACAACATGTTCGACGTCAAGCCCGTCGGCAAGAACAAGATCGCCGTCTGCACCAACTTGCCCTGTGCCTTGCGCGACGGCGACCGTGCCGGCGAATACCTCAAGCGCAAGCTGGGCGTCGACTACCGCCAGACCACCGAAGACGGCCAGTTCACCCTGGTCGAAGGTGAGTGCATGGGCGCCTGCGGCGACTCCCCCGTGCTGATCGTGAACAACAAGCATATGTGCGTGCGCATGACCGACGAGAAGCTGGACGCGCTGGTCGCGGCCCTCAAGCAGCAAGGAGAGTCGGCATGAACGCGCCTGACCTGTACAAGCAGTTCGCGCAGGGGCTGGATCCCAACCCCCTGAACGACCTGTCCAATTCCATGTGCCTGCACGGCCGGCACATGCAGCCGCAGATCATGGCCGACGTCGACGGCGCCAACTGGCGCCTGGCCGACTACGTCAAGCGCGGCGGCTACGAAGCCCTGAAAAAGATCCTCACCACCGGCATGAAGCCGGAAGACGTGATCGCCGAGGTCAAGGCGTCGGGTCTGCGCGGCCGTGGCGGCGCGGGCTTCCCCACCGGCCTGAAGTGGAGCTTCATGCCGCGCGCCTTCCCCGGCCAGAAATACCTCGTCTGCAACTCAGACGAAGGCGAGCCGGGCACGTTCAAGGACCGCGACATCCTGCGCTTCAATCCGCACATCGTGATTGAAGGCATGGCGATCGCGGCCTACGCCATGGGCATCAGCGTCGGCTACAACTACATCCACGGCGAAATCTTCGAAGTCTACGAGCGCTTCGAAGAGGCCCTGGAAGAAGCGCGCGCCGCCGGTTTCCTGGGCGACCGCCTGTTCGGTTCCGACTTCAGCTTCCAGCTGCACGCATTCCACGGTTACGGCGCCTACATCTGTGGCGAAGAAACCGCGCTGCTGGAATCGCTGGAAGGCAAGAAGGGCCAGCCGCGCTTCAAGCCGCCGTTCCCGGCCAGCTTCGGCCTGTACGGCAAGCCCACCACCATCAACAACACGGAAACGTTCGCGGCGGTGCCGTGGATCATCCGCAACGGCGGCCAGGCCTACCTGGAAGTCGGCAAGCCGAACAACGGCGGTACCAAGCTGTTCTCGATCACTGGCGACGTCGAACGTCCCGGCAACTACGAGATCCCGCTGGGCACTCCGTTCTCGACCCTGCTGGAACTGGCAGGCGGCATGCGCGGCGGCAAGAAGCTGAAGGCGGTCATCCCCGGCGGCTCCAGCGCCCCGGTCCTGCCCGCCGACATCATGATGGAATGCACGATGGACTATGACTCCATCGCCAAGGCCGGCTCGATGCTGGGCTCCGGCGCGGTGATCGTCATGGACGAGACGCGCTGCATGGTGAAGTCGCTGCTGCGTCTGTCGTACTTCTATTTCGAAGAAAGCTGCGGCCAGTGCACGCCGTGCCGCGAAGGCACCGGCTGGCTGTACCGCATGGTGCACCGCATCGAGAACGGTCAAGGCCGTCCGGAAGATCTGGAGCTGCTGGACAACGTGGCCGCCAACATCATGGGCCGCACCATCTGCGCCCTCGGTGACGCCGCCGCCATGCCCGTACGTGGCTTCCTCAAGCATTTTCGCGACGAATTCGCGCACCACATCGAGCACAAGTCTTGTGTGGTCCCGCAATATCTGTAGGTCTCAGGAACAGCAATGGTTGAACTAACCGTCGACGGCAACAAGGTCGAAGTGCCCGAAGGCAGCATGGTCATGCATGCCGCCCAGAAAGTCGGGCTTTACGTGCCGCATTTCTGCTACCACAAGAAACTGTCCATCGCGGCCAACTGCCGGATGTGCCTGGTTGAAGTGGAAAAAGCGCCCAAGGCGCTGCCCGCCTGCGCCACGCCCGTGACCAACGGCATGGTCGTCCACACCTGCTCGGAGAAGGCTCGCGCCGCTCAGAAGTCGGTGATGGAATTCTTGCTCATCAATCACCCCCTCGACTGCCCGATCTGCGATCAGGGCGGCGAATGCCAGCTGCAGGATCTGGCCGTGGGCTACGGCGGTTCTTCCTCGCGTTACCAGGAAGAAAAGCGCGTCGTTTTCCACAAGGACCTGGGCCCGCTGGTGTCGGCCGAGGAAATGTCCCGCTGCATCCACTGCACCCGCTGCGTGCGCTTCGGCCAGGAAATCGCCGGCGTCATGGAACTGGGCATGCTGGGCCGTGGCGAACACTCCGAGATCACGACCTTCGTCGGCCGTTCGATCGAGTCCGAACTGTCGGGCAACATGATCGACATCTGTCCGGTGGGCGCGCTGACCTCCAAGCCCTTCCGCTACAGCGCCCGCACGTGGGAACTGGCTCGCCGCCGTTCGGTCAGCCCGCACGACAGCCTGGGCGCCAACCTGGTCGTCCAGGTCAAGGGCGACCGCGTGATGCGCGTGGTGCCGTTCGAGGACGAAGCCGTCAACGAATGCTGGATCAGCGACCGCGACCGCTTCTCGTATGAAGGCCTGAACAGCGAAGACCGCCTGTCCGCCCCGATGATCAAGGGCACCGACGGCAAGTGGCAGGAAGCCTCCTGGGCCGATGCCCTGCAGGCCGTGGCCCAAGGCCTGTCGCGTGTGCGTGACAGCTTCGGCGCCGGCCAGATCGGCGCCCTGGCGTCCGAGTACGCCACGACCGAGGAATACGCGCTGCTGGGCCGTCTGGTTCGCGCGCTGGGTTCCGAGAACATCGACTTCCGCCTGCGTCAGACCGACCCGGCCTTCGACGCCGCGCTGACCGGCGCGCCGTGGCTGGGCATGCCCATCGCCGAACTCGACAACCTGGACCGCGTCCTGGTCGTCGGCTCGTTCCTGCGCAAGGACCACCCCCTGATGGCCCAGCGTCTGCGCCAGGCCGCCAAGCGCGGCACGCAGATCCTGATGGTCGACAGCGCCGCCGACGATCCCCTGATGCCCGTGACCGCGCGTATCACCGTGGCCCCGTCGGAACTGGCACGCGCGCTGGCCGAAGTGGCCGTCGCGCTGGCCCAGGCCAAGGAACAGGCCGTGCCGGCCGAGTTCGCCGCGGTCACGCCGGGCGAAAACGCCAAGCTCATCGCCGCCAGCCTTGCCTCGGGCGCCAACACGGCCGTCCTGATGGGCAACCTGGCCGTCGCCAGCGCCCAAGCCACCACCCTGGCCGCCAACGGCCGTGCCGTGGCTGACCTGTCGGGCGGCAAGTTCGGCTTCCTGACCTCGGGCGGCAACACGGTCGGCGGCTACCTCGCCGGCGCCATCCCGGGCAAGGGCGGCAAGACCGCCGCAGCCATGCTCGCCGAACCGCTCAAGGCTTACATCGTCCTGCACGCCGAGCCGCTGCTGGATGCCGACAACGGCCAGCAAGCCATCGCCGCGCTGCGCGGCGCGCAGTTCGCCGTCGCGCTCACGCCTTACCGTTCGGCCGCTGCCGAATGGGCGGACGTGATGCTGCCGGTGTCGCCGTTCACGGAAACCTCGGGCACGTTCGTCAACGCCCAAGGCCTGGCCCAAAGCTTCAAGGGCACGGTCACGCCGTTCGGCCAGACCCGTCCGGGCTGGAAGGTGCTGCGCGTGCTGGGCAACGTCCTGCATCTGGCCGGCTTCGACGACGAGACCTCCGAGTCCGTGCGCGACGCCGTGCTGGCCAGCGGCGTCGAAGGCCGCCTGTCCAACGACGTCAAGGCCCCGCTGGGTCTGGGCCAGGCCCTCACCGGCCTGGAACGCGTCGCCGATGTGCCGATCTACCGCACCGACGCCATGGTGCGCCGCTCGGAACCGCTGCAGGCCTCGCCGGCTTCGAAGAAGCCCGCCGCCGCCATGAACGGCCGTACCCTCACCAGCCTCGGCCTGACGGCCGGCGTCAAGGTGCGCGTCTCGGCCGGGCAGGGCGCCGTCGAACTGGAAACCGTGCAGGATGATGCCGTGGCCGATCGCGCCGTGCGCATTTCCGCCGCCTTCGAAACTACCGCTGCCCTGGGTGGCGCATTTGGTCAAATCAGCGTGGAGCGTGCCTGATGGAATGGCTCAATGTTCTTGAAAGCCACGGTCAGGCATTGCTGGGCCCGACGGTCTGGATGGTCCTCTGGACCCTCATCAAGATCGTGGTCATCGCCGTGCCCATCATCCTGTGCGTGGCGTACCTGACGTACTGGGAGCGCAAGATGATTGGCGCCATGCACGTGCGCATGGGTCCGAACCGCGTCGGCTTCAAGGGGCTGCTGCAGCCTTTCGCAGACGTCTTCAAGCTGCTCACCAAGGAAGTCGTCGTTCCCAGCCAGGCCAACAAGGTGCTGTTCATCGTGGCCCCGGTGGTCACGCTGATGCCCGCGCTGGCTGCCTGGGCGGTCGTGCCCTTCGGTCCCGACGTCGTCCTGGCCAACGTCAACGCCGGCCTGCTGTACATCATGGCCATCACGTCTATCGGCGTGTACGGCGTGATCGTCGCCGGCTGGGCGTCCAACTCCAAGTACGCGTTCCTTGGCGCGCTGCGCGCCTCGGCCCAGATGCTGTCGTATGAACTGGCCATCGGCTTCGTGCTGGTAACGGTGCTGCTGGTGTCGGGCAGCCTGAACATGTCCGAGATCGTCAACGTGCAGAACCGCGGCTGGTTTGCCGACAAGGGCCTGACGTTCATGTCCTGGAACTGGCTGCCGCTGTTGCCGCTGTTCG
>JAEYVD010000680.1 GCA_023432075.1 Pseudomonadota bacterium
TGGACAACTCCTTGTTATATAAGTGAATGAAGCGTGTAGAACGCCGGTGTATTGTGCCGTAACTATCCGGCCCTTTTATGCCAAATACACAATTGCTCACATCAAAAATCAAGCACTCACGCGAGCACGATAGCGTTCCAAAAAGACAGCAATATGTCGGCAATGATAAAAAAAAACGGAGCCCGAAGGCTCCGTCTTTTTATCAGCCAAATGGCCGATGGACGCCGCGCGAATATCAGGGTTTCAGTACCGTAATACCGCCCATGTAGGGCTGCAGCGCTTCCGGGATCAGCACGCTGCCATCTTCCTGCTGGTGGTTTTCCAGCACGGCGACCAGCGCCCGCCCAACCGCCAGGCCGGAGCCGTTCAGGGTGTGGACGTATTCCGGCTTGCCCTGGGCATTGCGGAAACGCGCCTGCATGCGGCGGGCCTGGAAGGTTTCACAGTTGGACACCGACGAAATTTCGCGCCAGGTGTTTTGCGCCGGCAGCCACACTTCCAGGTCATAGGTCTTGGACGACCCGAAGCCCATGTCGCCCGTGCACAGCAGCACGACGCGGTACGGCAGATTCAGCAATTGCAGCACGCGCTCGGCGTGGCCGACCATTTCCTCGAGCGCCTCGTACGATTGGTCCGGCTGCGTGATCTGCACCATTTCGACCTTGTCGAACTGGTGCTGGCGGATCATGCCGCGGGTATCGCGGCCGCCGCTTCCAGCTTCCGAGCGGAAGCACGGCGTGTGGGCGGTGAGCTTGAGCGGCAGGTCGGCGGCGGCCTGGTTTGCGCCGGCGGCCACGCTGGTCAGCGTGATTTCCGAGGTGGAGATCAGGTATTGGTCTTCGCGCACGTACGGCTTGCCCTGGTCGTCGACCTTGGGATCGTCGTCGCCGCCGCCCTTGGAGACCGCGAACATGTCGTCCTTGAACTTGGGCAGCTGGCCGGTTCCGAACAGCGTCGAGGCATTGACGATGTACGGGGTGTAGCACTCGGTGTAGCCGTGCGTGCCGGTCTGCAGGTCGAGCATGAACTGGGCCAGCGCACGGTGCAGGCGGGCGATGGGGCCGCGCATGAACGAAAAGCGCGCGCCCGACAGCTTGGCGGCCATGTCGAAGTCCAGGCCCAGCGGTTCGCCCAGCGCCACGTGGTCGCGCGGCGCAAAGCCCAGCGCGGGCGGGTTGCCGTCGGCGCCGGCTTCGCCGGGCAGCCAGCGGCGCACTTCGACGTTGTCGTCGGCGGACTCGCCCAGCGGCACGCTGGCGTGCGGCAGGTTCGGCACCGACATGAGCAGGTCATTGAGCGGCTGCTGCAGGGCGGCCAGCTCTTCCTCGAGCTGCTTCAGGCGCACGGGCACGGCCTGCGATTCCGCCATGACGGCGCTGGCGTCCTCGCCCTTGGCCTTCAATTGGCCGATCTGCTTGGCCAGCGCGTTGCGGCGGGCTTGCAGGGACTCGGTTTCGGTCTGGACCGCCTTGCGGCGAGACTCCAGGTCGTTGAACCGTTCCGTGTCGAAGGCGACGCCGCGAGTCTTCAGGCGGTCTACGACGGTTTGCAGGTCTTTACGCAGCAGTATCGGGTCTAGCATGGTGAGGTCGGTGAGGTTGCAAAAAAGGCGGCGGGGGATTGCCCGTCACCGGTTCTTGGCGCGTTCCTGTGCGTCCAGCTCGCGCAGGAATGCCAGCTTCTGCTGGATTTTAGCCTCCAGGCCGCGATCGGTCGGCCGGTAGAAGGAAGGCTTGAGTCCGTCAGGGAAATATTGCTCGCCCGCGGCGTAGCCGTGGGGCTCGTCGTGCGCGTAGCGGTAGGCCTTGCCATGACCCAGCTGTTTCATCAGCTTGGTCGGCGCATTGCGCAAGTGGATGGGCACCGGCGCGCTGCCGTGTTCCGCCGCGAACTTGCGCGCCTGGTTGTAGGCGTTGTAGACGGCGTTGGACTTGGCGGCGCATGCCATGTACACCACCGCCTGCGCCAGCGCGAGCTCGCCCTCGGGGGAACCCAGGCGCTCGTAGATGTCGGCGCCGTTCACGGCCAGGTCGGTCGCGCGGGGGTCGGCCAGGCCGATGTCTTCCACCGCCATGCGCACCAGGCGGCGCGAGAGGTACTTGGGATCGGCGCCGCCGTCGATCATGCGGCAGAACCAGTACAGCGCCGCGTCCGGGTTCGAGCCGCGCACCGACTTGTGCAGCGCGCTGATCTGGTCGTAGAAGGCGTCGCCGCCCTTGTCGAAGCGCCGCAGGTTCTGCGACAGCGAGATTTCCAGCCAGGCGGCATCCACCGTGTCGCGCCCGGCCGACTGCGCCGACTCGGCCACGACTTCCACCGCGCTGATCAGGCGGCGCGCGTCGCCGTCGGCCCACGCGGCCAGCTGCTCGCGCGCGTCGGGCTCGATGCGGATGGCGCCGCCCGCTTCCTGTCCTTCATTGAGCGCCGCGACCGCACGGTCAACGAGCTGTTGCAGTTCTTCTGCCGTCAACGATTGCAGCACATACACGCGCGCCCGCGACAGCAAGGCCGAGTTGACCTCGAACGACGGGTTTTCGGTGGTCGCGCCGATGAACGTGAACAGACCGCTTTCGACATACGGCAGGAAGGCGTCCTGCTGCGCCTTGTTGAAGCGGTGGACTTCGTCAACGAAGAGGATGGTGCGCCGGCCCTGGCCCTGCGCGACCTGCGCCACCGTCACGGCGTCGCGGATGTCCTTCACGCCGCCCAGCACGGCCGAGATGGCGATGAACTGCGCGTCGAAGCCGTCGGCCATCAGGCGCGCCAGCGTGGTCTTGCCCACGCCGGGCGGCCCCCAGAAGATCATGGAGTGCGGACGGCCGGATTCGAAGGCGACGCGCAGGGGCTTGTCGGGTCCCAGCAGATGCGACTGGCCAACCACGTCGGACAGGG
>JAEYVD010000723.1 GCA_023432075.1 Pseudomonadota bacterium
GCGCGGTCCCGTTCGACCACGATGCTGGCGGCCAACGCGCCGAACTCCGCGACACGCTGCTCCCAGGTGCTCAACGCAGCAGCCTGAGGCAGAAACAACAGAAACCAGCCGACGGGCGCACCATCGGCAGCCTGTGCGGGCTGGGCGTGGCAGGCCCGGATACCGTGTTGCACGCAAAGGGATTGCCAAGGCGCCGCCCACATCGCCGCGTCCTCGATATCGAGGCATCCCGTTGGCTGGTCACACCGCGCGGCAAGGCCCGGCGCGAAGAGCGCCTGATCGATCGACTGTCCGCGCAGGCCCGCGGCGAATTCGGCAGGCAATTGCGAGGAGTATCCGTCGTGCACGGTGGTGCGGCCCGCGCCGGCCAGAATGACGCAGGCGCGCGCGTCGGGAAGCAAGCGGCCGACGGCATCGGTAAGCGCCTCCAGGCATGCCTTGGCCGGCGTGCCGGACGCCGATGAAAGCAGGATCTGGCGTTGCGCTTCCTGCAGCGCGGTGTGGCTTGCGGATTCTGGCGGCTGGCAAGTCAAGCAAGTCTCCTTCCTGGTGCCCCCAACGCATCAGTCATCTGGCGGGAACGATGCATGGATGGAGGCGTTTGGCCTGTGGCGCCGCAGTGTGCGCCTGACGACGGCTTCAAATATTCACATGGATCCGGCCCCGCAAGTGTTGCAATTTGTCGGTCAGCCGTCACGGATCGTCGCGCGGTTGTCGAGTTCTTTCAGGCGTCGGCGGTGATCTGGGGCAATGGCAGCAGCCGCTGCTGGATGTGGGCCATCGCCGTCTCCAGTTGCTCGACCAGCGCCTGCGCGGCCGGCGACAGCGTGCGGTCGCGGCGATGCAGCACGCCGATATAGCGGCGCGCCGACGCGTCGCAGAGGGGCGTGCAGAGAAGGCCGGACAGGTTCAGCTCCGGCAGCGCCAGCCGCGGCAGCACACTGACGCCGAGTCCTTGGCGCACCATGCCGGCCGCCGTGCCCATGTGCGTGACGTCGTAGCGCAGCGCGGTGGTCGGGGCCCCGACCTCATCGCGCACGGCGCGGTCGAATTGCTGGCGCGCATGGGACCCCTGCGAGAGCAGGATCAGGTCGTAGCGCAGCACGTCGCGCCAGTGCAGCATCCCCGGCGCCTCGCCCAGCGGGTGACCAGCGGGAAAGACGGCGCAAAAGCAGTCCTCGCCCAAGGGTGTGAACGTCAGGTCGGACGCCGGCTCGGCCTGCGCGGCCACGGCGAACTCGATCTGGTTGGTGCGCAAGAGGGCCACCAGTTCGTCGTTGTGGGCCTCGACCACACGCACCTTCAGCGCCGGATGCGCCTGGCGCAGCGTGCCGGTGGCGGCGGGCAGAAGTGTCAGAGCGGCCGAGGGCAGGGCGCCCAACGCCACGTTGCCGCGCCGCACGGCAGCCAGATCCGCCAGGCTGCGGTAGGCCTCTTCGAGGTCGGCGATGGGCCGCTGCACGCGAGCATAAAAGTCCTGCCCGGCCGAGGTCAGGCTGATGCTGCGCGTGGTGCGTTCGAATAAGCGCAGGCCGAGTACTTCTTCAAGGTCCTGGATCAAGGCGGTGAACGAAGGCTGAGTCACGCCGAGGTGATTGGCCGCGTGGGTGAAGGAGCCGGTGTCCACCGCGAGCAAAAAGGCCTTGAGCGGCCGGTATTTGATATTGATAGCCATCGGCTAATAATAGTGAAGAAATATCTATTTGTGTCTAATAATTGACCGGACGATGATGACGTCTACCGAAGCCCTCCGGATTCATAGACGTTATGGACGCATCGAGCCACAAGCCCTTCCGGCTGGGCGCCAACTGGCGCCAGAGCCAAGACGGCGACGCCGTCATCACCTCCATCAACCCGGCCGACGGCAGCATCGCCGGTATCGTCACGCGCGCGCTGCCGCAGGACGTTGATACCGCTGTCGCCGTCGCCTGGGACGCTTATCAAAACAAGCCCTGGCGCAAGCTGCGTCCTGACCAGCGCGCCGCCACGCTGTACGAAATCGGGCGCCGCCTGTCCGCCGAGCGCGAGCCGTTGGCGCGCCTGCAGATGCTGGACAGCGGCAAACCCTGGAAGGAATGCCTGAACATGGTCGACAGCGCGGCCGGGCATTTCCGCTATTACGCCGCCGTGTGCGAGACGTGGCAGAACGAGATGACCTCGCCGCGCGGCGAATACTTTTCCATGGCCTTGGCCGAGCCCTTTGGCGTCATCGCAGCCATCACGCCCTGGAACTCGCCCATCATGAATGAAGCGCAAAAGGCGGCGCCCGCGCTGGCCGCGGGCAACGCGGTGCTGATCAAGCCGTCCGAGGAAACGCCGCAACTGGCGCTGGAGCTGGCCCGCATCTGCGCCGAGGCGGGGCTGCCGGAAGGCCTGCTGACCGTGCTGCCCGGCCATGGCGAAGACGTGGGCGCGGCGCTGGTCAGGCATCCCGGCGTGCGCATGGTGTCGTTCACCGGGGGCACCGAAACCGGCCGCGCCATTGGCGGCATCGCGGGCCAGCGTCTGATTCCGGTCGGACTGGAATTGGGCGGCAAGTCGCCGCATATCGTCTTTGACGATGCGGACCTGGATCGCGCAGTGGCCGGCGTGGTGTCGGGCATCTTCGGGTCGGCAGGCCAGAGTTGCGTGGCGGGGTCGCGTCTGTTCGTGCAGAAGTCAATTTACGGTCGCTTCATGGAAGCGCTGGTGGAACGCACGCGGCAGGTCCGCGTCGGCCTGCCCGACGATTCGGCCACGCAGATGGGGCCGCTGGTCTCGCGCGCGCATCGGGACAAGGTGGCGGGCTATGTGGACATCGGCCGTGCCGAGGGCGGGAAAGTCCTGGTGGGAGGCGCGGCGCCCACGCAGGCCGAACTGGCCAACGGATGGTTCTACCTGCCGACCGTGATCGATGGATTGGGCAACGGCGCCCGCGTGTGCCAGGAGGAAATCTTTGGGCCGGTGCTGGTGGCGCTGCCGTTCGAGGACGAGGACGATGTGGTCCAGCAGGCCAACGACACTGCCTTCGGCCTGGCCGCGGGCATGTGGACCGGCGACTACGCCCGCGCCTGGCGCGTGGCGCGCGAGATCGAGGCCGGCTCCATCTGGATCAACACCTACAAGCAATCGCATATCGCGACCCCGTTCGGCGGCTTCAAGGCCAGCGGCATCGGGCGCGAGAAAGGCCTGCACGGCCTGCGCCTCTACAGCCAGGTCAAGAGCCTGTACTGGGGCATGCATGACAAACCGATGGGACTTTGAGCAACCATGACGACTGAAAAGAAACAAGGCGCGGCGCTGTCCCTGGCCGACGCGCGCATCCTGATTGCCGGCGCGGCCAGCCTGGTGGGATC
>JAEYVD010000765.1 GCA_023432075.1 Pseudomonadota bacterium
GTGCATCAGCGCGGCAATCTCTTCCATGAAGTGCGCCAGCGGGCGGATGGCCTGCAGGTACATGCCCGTGATGTGAAAGTCGCTGTCCAGCAGCAGGCTTCCGTCGGGCCGCCTGTCCAGGATCCGGGTCAATGCCAAGCCCGTGAAAGCGCTTCGATCGTCTCGTTCCAAAGCCAGTTGCAGATTGGGCACGGCCAAGGCGATGGGCGTGTGATTGCCCTGATGGCTGTGCGTGTCGCGGATGTCTTCAGTGCGATGAAGGTAGCGGGCGTTGCCCAGGGTGTCCGGCCAACGAACCTCGGATGTTCCGTCCGAGCGCAGCGGCAGTGTCAGGTATACCGTCTGATTGGCGGCGGTGGCATCAAGAATCGACAGCGGCTCGGGCGGCGGCTGATCGTGGGGGATGTTGAAGGCGGTGCCGTCAGGCATGATGCCGCGCGCACGCACGATGGAGATCTTGCCGAACGACAGAAACTCCTGATTCAGCTCCAGCGCCGAGAAGCCGTAACCGTACCTGCTGCCCATGCGTACATTGACGTAGTGCTCGAGGTATCGGTCGGTCTGCTGGAAGTGCTGGGGCTTGACGAATTGCCCTTCGCCCCAAACGACAGGATTGCGGCTGGTCATTGTTGTTTTCTCGCTTGATTGCTGACGCGTTGAGCGGTCTTGGTTGGCCGGTAGCTTTCGTCGGTGATGGCGACGCGGGTGTCTTGCAAGGTCACTAGCAAGGCATACTTGCGGCTGCGCGGCTCCACCCGGAACACGTCGTACCAACGTTGGGCGTCGGGCGCATGAAAGGCCGCCACGACCGCGACGTAATGGGTGTCCTCGTCCAGATCGTGATAATTGATGAACTTGAATTGGCCGGGCGCTAGCAGGTAGTCGTCGGCTGTGATGTAGGTGCTTCCCAGCGCCTTTTTGGGGGCACTGCGGACCAGATCGGGATCGGCGTTTTCCAGCAGCGAATCGTCCTTGAGCTGGATCACGCGAAAGGCGATGGGCGTGGCATTGGCATGATCCTGCGCCGCCAGCGTCGCCGCGGGCGCTAAGGGAGAGCCATCGCGGTACTGGCCCAACGCCACGTCCTCTCCCTGGGGGCTGGCGGCATCACCCGTCGCGGGGGCTGAATCTTGCTCGCCTTCACCTTGGCGCAGTTGCCATTGCACCGGAAAGGGCGCCTGGCTCGTCGCCACGCTGTCCTCCCACAGGCGTTCAGCCGCGGGGTTCATGGCGATGGGGCGAGGCTTGAAGACCTTGGTTAGCGCGGACCTGACGGAAGTGCTCTTGCCGTCTTCTGACCGCGCCTCCGGCGATTCCTCTGGATGCAAGTGCTCAAGCAATGCTTGCAGACGTTGGACGAGGTCTTCGCGGGTCTCACCCTGCACATTGACCGAGAACGACCGTTCATCTGCCGCCGCCGGCGACGGATCCGAGTCCGGTTGGGCAACGGGATTGGGATTCACGTCCTTGGCGGCGTACAGGCTCAACGCCACCTGGGTTGGCTGATCCTCGGGCGGGCCCACCTGGATGCCCGGATCCATCAGGACCTGCCCTGTCTTGGTGAGGACGTTGCCGACGGTGCCGCAGCCGGACAGCAAGGTTGCGGCGCACAGAAGTGCAACGGCTGGCCTCATGGCTCTTCCTTGCGCAATGCCTGGTCGTAGGCCTGGTCGAAGACCTCCCAGAACAGCTTGTCGAAGCCTTGCTGGCGGCTGGATTTGAGTTCGTCGTAGTAATGCCGGTACATCTGCCAGGCCCCGTCTCCAGGCAGTGCTTCATGGTGCTGGCCAGACCGGTAGCGGGCAAACCGGCGTTCAAGCTGGTCCGGCGAGAACGCTTGCAACAACGCACTCAGACCGGCGGCGACGGCTTTGAGCATCGCGCGATGCTGTGCGCCTATCTGCTCAAGCGATTCCTCGACGGCAGCCGTGGGAGACAGGTGGACCATGCTGCGGTCCCGGGAAAAGAGTGCGCGCACGGTGTCGGGGTAGGTCTGCGCGAGTCGAAGCGGGTTGTCCTCGATGGGCTGCAGGGTGCGTTTGGCGAGCGCCAGCCGCTCACCCTGCGGTGCGCGATTCAATGCGGCGAGACCGCGAATGAGCGCGGCGAGCGTGGTTCCCGCCTCGAACAGCAGGGTATGGGCGTCGTGCGGATCCACTGCGCCTACTGGCGCGCCCAGCCCCTCGACCAAGGGCGCGACAAGGCCTGCCGCATCGCCGCTGTGGTTGAACTGATTCTGGATCCATTGATCGGATGCGCGAGGCGCTGCAGAAGAAGGGGGGTGTCCCGACATGGGGGGATCTCCGAAGGCGTGCAAAGGGGAGCCGGAAACGGCTTCAAATCGGGTTGTGGACAGGTCGGCCTGCGCGGCCAACTGCGTTTGTCCGTAATGCCGGGAATCCAGCGAAGCGTCGTTGCCGGCTGACACGGGGTCCGGGCGGCTGGCCGCGTCGAGCGCCAGCAGGGGGTCCAGCTGTCCTTGCGCCGACGATTCCGACAAGGCGGTGAACTCGCGCCAGCCAAGCTCGGGCGGTTGGCTCGGCGCCGGCGCTTCGTCGCCGTGGGGCAGGGCCTCGATAGGTTCACTCGATGTGCCAAGCAGCTCGGCAACATCATGCTCGGCCAGATGCCGGGCGGGGTCGGGCAAGGCGTAAGTCTCGTCATCCAGGTTGACGGTCAGGCGATAGGGACCTACGTGCAGGATGTCTCCCCCACGCAGCTGGACGCTGACAAGCGCGCCAAGCGGATCCATCTGGTCGTTCACGCGCGTCTGGCCGCAGCGGTCGATGACGAAGTAGCCGCCATCTTCGTAGCGGACCTCGCAATGGATGGACTGGACGTGGCCCGACCGGTCATGCAGGATCCAGTCCGCCCCGTGGGCGCCGATCGTGCCGCCCGCGGTATCGAAGATGCACCGGGGCTGGCTGCCTTTCTGCAGGGCCTGAGGGTTGGCGACCACGAGGGCAAGGCGGTGATGGGAGGATGTCGGGTTCATGTGCGCAGGGAAACGCTGACGGGCGGCGGGAGGGTCGAAGCCGGCTGTTCAAGAAAGCTGGTCCAGCCCAATTGCGTGCCGCCGGCGAGCCGAAGATTGAAGGGAGGAACTTCGTCTTGACGCAGGCCAAGCTCGAGGTCGCAGGGAATCGGGTCGCGCAGCAGGAAAACGACGAGCTGGCGCAGGCGCTCGAAGTTCTCGCCGCGGGGCAGAAATTCGCGAAATCGCGCCTGGCTCAAGTGCGATATCACGATGACGAAGCTGCAATGCCGCGTGCGTACGCTGTCGCCGATCTGGAAGCTGTGGCCAAGCTGACCGTTGCTCACGCCAAGCCTGATGCGATCGGCGTCGTCGATGACGGCGTGCCGAAGCGCGAAGTCGCGAATCTGCACAGCCTCCAGGTCGAAGCAATGCGCAATCAGCCCGGCAAGCATCGTGGGCGAGCGGCTGCGCAGGACCACCGCGCCGGCAAAGCTCAACAGCCGGCTCCAGGCGATGGGCGTGTCGCCCCGGGTCGCGTCATGCTTCAGGCCGATAAGTGCGAAGATCCGGCGAGAGAACTGGTCATCCGCGCCACGCCGGAAGCGGATGTAGTAGCGATACTTGCGCCAGGCCTGGTGCAACAGCGTCAACAGGCGATGGTTGAAGAAGTCCAGAAACGCGGGGCGGATGCCCACGCCTTGGCCGGCCTCGTAGGCCAGTCGGTCAAGGTAGTAGCTCGGCAGGGGGGAATCCGTGCCATGCATCCCGAAGAACGTGGCCTGCAACCGGTACTGATGCGGAACCTGGCTTTCAAGGCGTTCGGCCAGCGCGACGTCGGACGCCGGAAAACCCAACCCCGCGTGATTGCTAAGGAGAACGCGCTGGTGATCCGCATCGAAGCTCTCGGGTGATTCCAGGTCGTCGTCGTGCAGCGCATGCAGCCGCTCCAGCAGGCAAAAGAAGTCATGTCTCTTGGCCTCGGCCAGCAGTGAGTCGCTCAGATCAGGGGCTGGGTTCCGCTGCGCATCGGCCATGCGTAGTGCTCCTGATTGGTGATGTTGATCGCTTCCAGTACGTGGAACGACGACAGACTGGCGTATAGCGACAGGAAGTGGCTGAGCACTGTCCCGAAAAGATAAAGATCGCCTTCGCAGGAAAATCCCGCCTGGTCGAGCTTCAGGAGGGTGCGGGTGCCTCGGATGGGAAGACCCTTGTACATGCGGTCGATGGGCTCGCTGACCACGGCCTTCAGGCCGTCCAGCCGCTTTTGCGTCGTTCGGGCGCGCTGGATGTCGTGATGCGCCGAGAAGTCGTAGTTGCCAAGAATGGCCTTGAGCGGCTCGGCCGACAGCAGCGACAGGTAGGTGGGCGAAAGGTTGGAGATCAGACTCCAATGCAGATCGCCAGCGAGCACGGGACGGTATGGCGGCGTGGGTGTCGTCAGGTTCTTGAAACGAACGAATGCGGGGGTGTCGCGCGACCCCTCGCGGATATCGCCGACGCCCAACGCGAGCGGGTAATCGCGGTTGGTGCAGGTCAGCGAGAGCGATACCGTTTCCTCGCGTCCAATGTAATGGCGATCATCGCCCCGCACGAACGCAATGCGGTGGTCGATGCCGGCGTCGGAGAGGGACGGCGACAATCGCGTGCGGTAATACAGTGTGGTCCGCCCGCGCTCGTGTTCGATCTGATGACGCAGCGACTCAAAAGGTTCGTAGGTACGTAGCCATTCTCCGGGCTGAGCGCTGTCGCCGTTCTTCCATCCATCGACCTTGTCGATACTGAAGATCTCGAATGCATCAGGCCGATGGCCGCCGGGTTGGAGCCGGTATTCGGCAGCCCTTCCCGTCAGGCGGACAGGTTCGGCGTCGTGTTCGAACAGGTTGACGGCCGGCGTGCAATAAAGCGCGATGTCTGCCTTGCGTATCCGCACGTCCGCCGGCATGGGGCGGGTGAAATGAAACTCGATGCGTACGGTTGTCGTGGGCAGGTCAGACCACAGCCCAAGCAGGTTCGTCAGGGAAAAGAAGTAAAAGCGCCGCGGAAAGAGAAAGTACTCCTGGAGGATGCGGTATCCATCCATGGCGTTCTTGGGGTACGGCAGCAGGGCAGAGTCGGGATTGAATCCGGAGAAGCCGATTTGGCTGACCGGAATGTGGCGGACGCGGCCAGCGGACTCCATGCGGATCTCGCCCAGGTACTTGGCCAGCCATAGATAGAGCGTCTGCGCGGTGTAATCGCTGCCGCTCAGGTAGAACTCAAGTTGGTCGCAGCCAAACGTACTGGGCGGATTTTGGCTCAGGGTGGCAAGGTCAATGCGGACAATCGACTTTTCCAGTGAATGGCCATCATCGACGTCTGCGACCTCGAAGGGGAAGATCGACACGTCCTGACTTGTGCGGAACTGGCATTGCACGCCGTCCACGGGCCGCGACTGGATGCTGGTTCCGCGCGGCACGGTTTGGCGGCCGGTGATGGCGTGGTCGGTGGGCTCGAACTGCATGATCGTGGCGCTGGGCAGCGGCCGCAGATAGTTGGGCCACAGCATCTGAAGCAGCGAGTGCGTCAACTCGGGGAAGTCGTCTTCGATCTTCAGACGCAGCTTTGCCGTGAGGAAGGCAAAGCCCTCGAGCAGCCGCTCCACATCGGGGTCCGTGGCTTCCTCGCCCAGAAACGGAGCCAGCTGCGGGTTGTTGCGTGCAAAGACGCGCCGCAAGCGGCGCAGATAATCCAGTTCCTCGCGGAACTTTCCCTTCAGTGGCATCCGGTCAGCCTCCCTTGGCTACGTGCTAGGTCACCCTGACCTGTCGGCCCTGATGGTGAAAGAGCAGGCTTATCTCGACCTGCTCTTCCATGTTGTTCAGCGGCACCCGGCAGACCAGCCGAAAGCCCAGATTCAACGATGGGTCCGACCCCGCCAATGGCCTGACTTCGACGACGTGCGCGCGCGGTTCGTAGGCGGCCACCGCGGCGTGGATGTCGAGGCAGACCTGTTGGCGCAAGTCCACGGCGCCCATTGCCGCGTCGTTCAGATCGCGCAAGCCCAAGCCAGGGCTGCTCTGCGAGCTGCCCTGGCGGGAATTGAGGATCCATTCCAGTTGGCGCTTGATGGCGCGGATGCGCTCGGCCGCCTTTTCCTGGCGGGTGCGGTTGTGCCTTGGCGCAAGCTCGGGATCGAGCCGTTCGAACAGGCTTCCGCGTCCAGGGGACCGAGGCATGAGTCAGCTCCCTGTCAATCCTTGTCCAGGCGGCCGACCAGCGACAGCTCGAAGCTCGCGCCCATGTACTTGAAGTGCGGACGCACCGACAGCGCCACCTGGTACCAGCCAGGATTGCCGTCGACGTCTTGCACGACGACACGAGCCGCCCGCAGCGGACGGCGGCTTCTGACGTCGCTGGTGGGGCTTTCCTGGTCTGCAACATATTGGCGCAGCCAGTTGTTCAGTTCGCGTTCCAGATCCTGGCGTTCTTTCCAGCTGCCGATCTGCTCGCGCTGAAGCACTTTGATGTAGTGCGCCAGACGGTTGATGATGAACATGTAGGGCAGCTGCGTGCCCAGCATATAGTTGGTCTGTGCGGCCTGGCCTTCCGGCGTTTTCTGGAACAGCTTGGGCTTTTGCACGGAGTTCGCCGAAAAGAACGCGGCGTTGTCGCTGTCCTTGCGCATGGTCAGCGGAATGAAGCCTTCGCTTGAAAGCTCGAATTCCTTGCGATCGGAGATCAGCACTTCCGTGGGGATCTTGGCCTGCAACTGTCCCAGCGATTCGTACAGGTGCACGGGCAGATCTTCCACCGCGCCGCCGGACTGAGGGCCGATGATGTTCGGGCACCAGCGGAACTTCGCGAAACTGTCGGTCACGCGGCTGCCCATCAGGAATGCCGTGTTGCCCCACAGGTAATTGCGGTGATCGCCGTCGATGGTTTCTTCGTAGGCGAAGCTGCGCACGGGGTTTTCGAGCGGATCGTACGGCTGGCGCAGCAGGTATCGGGGCATGGTCAGGCCCAGGTAGCGGGAATCTTCGGATTCGCGCAGGCTGCGCCACTTGGCAAAGCGCGGGCCTTCGAAGATGTCCTTGACCTCTTTCAGGTTGGGCAGCTCTTCGAAGGATTCCAGATTGAGCATCTCGGGCCCGGCCGCGCCGAGGAAGGGCGCATGCGCCATCGCACCGACGGAGGCAAGGTAGCCCAACAGCTTGATGTCCGGCGCGGAAGGACCGAAGTTGTAGTTGCCGATCATGCAGCCGACCGGCTGGCCGCCGAATTGCCCGTAGCCCGCCGTGTACACATGCTTGTACAAGCCGCTGCGGGTGATGTCGGCAGCGCTCTCGAAGTCTTCGAGCAGTTCGTCCTTCGTGACGGGCACGAACACGACCTGGATGTTTTCGCGGAAGTCCGTACGTTGCACGAAATCGAAGAGGGCCCGCCAGATGGATTCGAGCTGTTGGAATTCGGGTTGATGCAGGATGGCGTCCATCTGCTTGCTGAGCTTGCGATCAATGGCCGCAAGCATCTGGTCGACCAGATGCTTATTGATTGGCTGCTCGCGAGAGTCGGACTTGAGCATCTCGGACACGAAGGCCGCGACCCCGCGCTCGGCCACTGCGTAGCCTTCCTGGCTGGGCTCGATGCGGGTCTGGGCCATGATCTGGGCCAGCAGGCCGCCGGGGGGCTGGCCGTCGGCGTGTTCCTGGAACTCGGCAGTTTGGGCTTTGGTCATCGGTGCGTCCTTGAGAACCTAAAAGAGTGCGATTGAGACGGAGCCGGGCATCACGCCTGAGGCGTTGCCAGGAGTTGATCGAGTTCCTGCGCCAACTTGCCGCGCGCGCTGTCGTCGCCCAGCAGCGTCTGGATCTGCTTGCGGAACGCGGGGATGTTGCCCATGGGGCCCTTGAGCGCAACGAGTGCTTCGCGCAATTCCAGCAGGCTCTTCAATTCGGGAACCTGGCGGGCGATGGCGTCCGGACTGAAGTCCTTGATGTTCTTGAATTGGAGATCGACGCTGAGGGTGTCGCTTTCGCTGCCTGCTTCGAGCGTGGCCGGGACGTCCACTTTCAAGTTCAGGCCGGCTTCGGCCATGACTTCGTTGAAGGTGTCTTTATTGATGTGAACGGCCGGGCGGTCTTCCAGCGGCGTTTCGTCGCCGTGGCCCTTGAAGTCGCCGAGCACCATCACTTTCAACGGCAGTTCTATTTCCTGCTGCTCATCGCCGGTCGCGGGGATGTAGCGGATGTTGATCCGCTCTTTCGGTGCAACTGAACCAACTTTCGACGCCATGGGTAACTCCTTTCAAATATTCGAGCCATTTATTCGCCCGCTCCGGAAGGCATGGAAGTCCGCGTTGGTAAACGCCGGAATGTCAGGTCTTCTGGCTGGGTGCCGCAAAACTAGATGCCGTTAGCGAAACGCGAGATGAAGTCAAAAAATGAGTTGTGCATTCTGCGGTGCGATCGGAAACGTTGGACATATAAAAAGTTCGAAAAATTAGAGGGATTAATTTGGCTCTTATGAAAAAAAGGATTGGTGATAAGCAATACAGGGCGTTCGCCGAATATTCGAATTAGTCCGATTGATAGTTCTGACTGGCCGTGTTTTCTTAACGCCCTTGTCTTTTTCAGACATGGCGCGTGAAAAATAAATGCGGGGATCGGCATTCAAAGTGAATGCCCTGGAAGGCAGCCATATCCGATGCGTCTGCATACCCCGCAAAACCAAATGGTGAAAACTCCCATGGCCACGAGGAAATTCCGGCATGATCTCCGCTGATCTGGCTGCTTTGCTTGACAGGTTGCACGCCGTAGGGCGGCACGCACTGGAAGAGGCCGGCAGTCTGTGCATTCGCCAGCACGGGGCAGAGGTCACGGTTGCCCATTTGCTGTACAAGTTTCTGGATCAACCGAAGTGCGACGTTCGCTGCGTTCTGGCAAACACGGACGTCGACCTGGACGCGCTGCGCGAGGCGCTTGCCAGCACATTTCCCAACACCGACAGCGGGCACGGCCACGCCTACCCCTCGTTCTCGCCATTGCTGCTGGAGTTGATGCACGACGCGTGGCTGCTGAGCTCCCTGGAGTTGGCCCAAGCCGAAATCCGCACCGGCGCACTCCTTCTGGCGGCATTGCTCAACCCCGCTCGTTACCTGCCTTATCCGTCGATCCGGCTGTTCGAAGGTATTAATCGAGAGACACTGCGCAAGCGATTCACCGAAGTGCTGGCCGGCTCTTCGGAAGCGACCCTGCCAGAGGACTCAACGTCTGGTAAACCGGCGCCAGCCGGGGCTGACAGTGCGTTGAGCAAATTCGGACACGATTTCACCGCCCAGGCGCGTGGAGGCAATATCGATCCCGTGCTGTGCCGGGATGCCGAAATCGACCTGATGATCGACATACTGTCGCGCCGGCGCAAAAACAATCCAATCGTGGTCGGCGAAGCAGGGGTCGGAAAGAGCGCCGTCGTAGAAGGGTTGGCCCAACGCATCGTCGAGCAGCGCGTGCCCGCACCGCTGCGTGACGTGACGTTGTGGGGGCTGGATCTGGGCGCCCTGCAAGCGGGGGCCTCGGTCAAAGGCGAGTTCGAAAGACGCCTGAAGGCGGTCATCGACGAGGTCAAGAACGCGCCGCGGCCGATCATCCTGTTCATCGACGAGGCCCACACCCTGATCGGGGCCGGCAATGCGGCTGGCGGCAGCGATGCGGCGAACTTGTTGAAACCCGCACTGGCGCGCGGCGAACTACGCACGATCGCCGCCACGACCTGGTCCGAGTACAAGAAGTACTTCGAAAAAGACCCTGCGCTGACGCGGCGGTTTCAATTGGTGCAGCTGGCTGCACCCAGCGTGGACCAGGCCATACACATTTTGCGTGGCCTGCGTGGCGTCTATGAAGACGCTCACCAGGTGACCATTTCCGACGATGCCCTGAAGGCTGCTGCTGTCCTGTCTTCACGGTATCTCTCGGGCCGCGAATTGCCGGACAAGGCCATCGATGTCCTGGATACGGCCTGCGCCCGAGTCGCAACCGCGCTGGCTGAGCCGCCGCGACGTCTCGCCCGGCTGGAAAACGAGCTGAGACAGGTGGATGCCGAGGCCGACCTGCTGTGGCGCGACGCGCGTGCCGGACGAAAGCCCGACACCGGCAGGCTGGCCGCGCTGGATGTGACGCGGCAGCAGATTCGCGATTCCATCGAGCACTTGCAGGCCGCTTGGCGCGAGCAAAAGGCGTTGATCGATCAGATTGTCACGCTCCGTGCGGGTGTCGTGCAGGAAGACACGGCACCGCGGCTGGAGGCGATGGTCGAGCAACTGGCCGAGCTTCAGCGCGACGGAGCGCTGCTGCATGCGGATGTCGGCCCCGAGCAGATTGCGCAGGTTATTGCGGACTGGACCGGCATTCCGGCTGCCACCATCAATAGCGACCAGTTCCAGCGGCTGGAAAAACTGCCCGATACGCTGCGTGAGCGTGTCAAGGGACAGAACGCCGCCGTGGACGTCTTGCACCGGCGTCTGATGACGGCCATGGCCGATCTACGGCGGCCCGGCACGCCGATGGGGGCCTTCCTGCTGGTCGGACCGAGCGGGGTGGGAAAAACAGAGACGGCATTGGCCCTCGCGGACGCGCTCTTTGGCGGCGAACAGTTCGTGACCACCATCAATATGTCTGAGTACCAGGAAAAGCACACCGTATCCCGCTTGTTGGGGGCTCCGCCCGGATACGTCGGCTACGGAGAAGGCGGTGTATTGACCGAGGCCATCCGTAAACGGCCATATTCCGTGGTCCTGCTGGACGAAGTTGAAAAGGCGCACCCCGAGGTGCTCAATATTTTCTACCAGGCGTTCGACAAAGGTGAGCTTGCCGATGGCGAGGGCAGGCGCATCGACTGCCAAAACGTGCTGTTCTTCCTGACGTCGAACTTGGGGTTCGATCACGACGGCGGCCCGCTTTCCGATGTCGGAAGCGATGCGCTGCGTGCACACCTCACGAAGTTCTTCAAACCCGCGTTGCTGGCGCGCATGCAGGTAGTCCAGTATTCGTATCTGGACGAGGAAACTCTTGGCGAGATTGTCGAGAGCCGCCTGCAGCGTCTTGAAAGGCAGTTCACCGGCCGCTACCAGGCCCAACTGACGATAGATGCCGCCGCGCGCAAGGAATTGCGGGCGCGATGCCTGCGTCACCAGAACGGCGCGCGGTTGCTGGATGCCTGCATCGATGGCGATATGCTGCCGCCGCTGTCGCTGGCCGTATTGAAACATCTTGCAGGCGGGCAGCGCTTCCGGCGCGCCGCGGTCAGTTGGGACGGTGCTGCCTTTCACGCCGACCTGGAGTCGGCGTGATGTCCTTAAGTGCCCAAGCTACCGCCGCGCTCGCACGGACACTGGTTCAGGCCAGCGGCATTGCGGCGCTGGCGGACCGGTTTTTCTCAGGCGTTTGTTCCACGCCAGGCATACGTTACGGGGTTTGCTACTGGCCCGAGACGGCGGGAGACAGTATCCGGCCAATTGCCAGTCACGGCGTCGCGCTCGACATGCTCCCGGCCTACTCCTTGCAGGATCTGGACAATCCCATTGTCTACTGTCTGACGACCGGCCAGACGCGCCATGTCGCTCGCCTTGATAGCCTGTTTGGCGTTGAAGGCGGATACGAGGAGCTTCGCGAAAAGCTGGCAGCCGCTGATGCGTGGCTGGTCGTGCCGCTCTTGGATGCGCGCCGCAAGGCCGATGCCGTGCTGTTCCTGGCCGGCGCGGCGCCCGCACTGCACGCATGGACGGCTGACCCGGCGTGGCAAGAGCTGTGCAGGTTGTTTGACGCGGTGCTAAGTGGCCTGCGCGATCGCTTGGGCTTGGACGAGCGGGTGCAGACGCGTCAGGGCATGCAGGCGCAGCAGGCAGAGACGCGAGGACGCCGCCGCCTGCTGTCTGCCGGTTTTATCGGCGCCGGACCCGCCGCACGCCGCCTGCGCGAAGACATGCTGCGCTTCGCCGACTCTTCCTTATCGCTGCTTGTCACAGGAGAAACAGGCTCAGGCAAGGACCACGCTGCCTGGCTGATCCACCAAGCCTCCGCGCGCAAGGGCAAGTTCGTGCCAGTCAATTGCGCGGCCATTCCCAAGGACCTGATCGAAGCCGAACTGTTCGGCGCGGTTCGCGGCGCCTACACCGGCGCGACTCAGGCTCGGACAGGCCTGGTCGCCGAAGCGGATGGCGGCACGCTGTTTCTGGACGAAATCGGAGACATGCCCTTGACCTTGCAGGGGACCCTGCTGCGCCTGCTCAATGAAAAAAAATACAGGCCGGTGGGCGCGACTCGAGAGTTTCCTTCCGACTTCCGGCTGGTCTGCGCAACCCATCGCGCGTTGCCGGATCTGGTGCGAGACGGCCAGTTCCGCGAGGACCTGTATTTCCGCATTCGGCAGCTGACGCTGCACATTCCCCCCTTGCGCGAACGCCCCGAAGACATCCCGGCGCTGGTGGCCAACATTCTGCTTGAGCACAACCGGTCCTATCCCGGACGGGTCACCGGAATATCCGACAACGCCATGGCGCAGCTCCAGCGCCATCGTTTCCCGGGCAACGTCAGAGAGCTGCGCAGTTTGGTGCTGGCGGCGGCAGAGCGCACGCCTGCGGGCAAGCGTATCCAGACAAACCGGCTGGTTGAGCTTTCGGACGGCATGCATAAGCCGGAGAACGATGACACGGCTGAATCCATCCTGCAGCGCTTATGGCGCACCGACAACCTTCCCGAAGCGCTGGCCGCGTTCGAGCGCTTGTTGTTGGAGGACCGCCTGCGCCAGGCCGCGGGGTCGCGCCGTGTGGCCGCGCAGAGTTTGGGCATTCCCAAACGCACCTTGGCGCGCAAGTGCCTGGATCTGAATCTGACTGGAGAGGACGCAATATGAAGTCATTTGGGGCGCTGCTGCTTGCTGCCACGGTGTTCGCGGGCTGCGCTGCGGCATCGGGCGCGATGGCGTCGGGCCGTCACTGCAAGACCATTGTGTCGGCGATCGAGCGGCTTGCCTGTTTTGACGCGCAAGCGGGTACTCCCCCTGCGGCCGCCGCAGGCACCGAAGCACCCGTGATCGCGCTGCCCGAGTTGGCGCGCGTGCCGGACATCGTGGGGCTGGTGCAGCGCAACGAGTCGCGCCGCAAGGCAGATCATTTCAGCATGTTGTTGTTGCGCTTGGACGATGCAATACCCGGCCAGCACAAGGTCGTGATCTCCGCGCCCGCCCGGGAGGGCAGCGCGGCGCCGCCGCTGTTGGCGATAAGCTGCCTGCAAAACATCTCGCGCCTGCAACTCATCACGGCGCAACCCCTCGATGTGAACCGCGTACACATCCGCCTGCTGCTGGATGGCAGGCAAATTTCAACGAGCCGGCCCTGGCAGGTGGTGGACGACGGCACGGTCACGGACGCCGGCCGCGGCCTGGTCGCCATCGAACAGCTTCGCCATCTGACGCGGCCAGCTCAGCAGGTGCAGTTGGAGAGCGACCACGCAATGTTTGACGGGCTCTCGTTCGATGCGGCGGCGCTCCACGAATTGATGGCGCAACAACGCGAGGCTTGTCATTGGTGAACACCTTTCCCACGCTGGATCTCGACAACATTCTCTCGCCCATCTCGCCCGAGCAGCCGGCCGGAGATTTCGACGAGGAAGACAACGCTTATCAGGGCATTGAAACCGAAATGATGAAGCTCGGTGGATTGCAAGAGGCGACCATCGATTGGGGCTATGTGGATTGCGCGTCGCGTCAATACCTGCAATCGCAGTGCAAGCATCTGCGCATCGCTGCGCAGTTGGCAACCGCCCGCATGCGCGCGGGCGGTTGGCGCGGCTGGGCCGAGGCAGCCGGCGTACTGGCCGGCATGAGCGGTCAATACTGGACCGAAAGCCATCCAAAACCTGGTGCTGGTGGCTTGCTGGCCAAGCGGCGCCTGATGTCCCAGCAGCTTGAGCGTCTGGCGGAGGCGCTCAGCAGGTTGGGCGGTGCCGGATACGCCGACGAATACTACAAAGCCGCCCAGCAAGCATTGGACAAGCTGCAAGGCTGCGCGAGCGAAACGAAACTGGACGTGCCGGCATTGACGCGCCTGGAAGCGCAGCTAAGGCTGAAGGCCGAAGCGACTCGCGCGCCGGAACTCGCCGAGGCGCACCTCGAACTTTCGTCGCAGACGTCGGGAATCACCGAGGCGTTCTTCACACCTGTCGCCGTGGGATCGGGCAACGAGCGCGAAGCGCGGCGCTCGCTGCTGGCCGTCGCCGACCTCATCAACCAGCAGGATGCCTATGACCCGACAGGCTATCTGCTGCGCCGCTTTGCCCTGTGGGCGCACCTTGGCATTGCGCCATCGACCCGAAAGGACACGCATCGCACCGAGCTGATGGCCGTTCCCGCCGAGACCGCTGAGGCCTATTGGGATGCGCTGAAGGCGAACGCGGTCGATCCCGCGCTGCTCCAACGGGTCGAAAAAAGCAATACCTCGTCACCGTATTGGTTGCGCGGCAGCTACCTGGCTGCCGGCATCGCGCGGCGGCTGGAAATGCAGAACGTCGCCGAAGCCATACGGCAGTCCACCGAGCGCTTTGTCGCAAAACTGCCGGCGCTCGCGCAATTGCAATTCGCCGACGGCCGGCCCTTCGTCGATGGCGAGACGCAGGCCTGGATCAGCGGCGCGGATGCCGATAGCGCCAAGCTTGGCGCGGGACATGAGTATCCCGTGCTGCGTGACGAGTTGCGCGAGGCGCTGGAGGCGACGGGTGTGGAATCAATGCTCAGGCGTCTGGAAACCCTTCAGCGGGCATCCGCCGATCCGCGGCATGGCTGCCATGTCATCGCAATCGCCGCCGAATTGCTTGGCGCCCGCGGTCTGGCGTGGCTGGCCGATGGGCTTTACGCGCGGGCACATCAGATCATGCAAGGCGCCTCCGCAGCGCAGTGGGAGCCGAGCTTGTTCGGCCTGCTGGAGCGGCATCTGCACACCGAAGTCGAATGCAAGAAAAGGGAGCAACCTCATGTTTAAGATGTGGTCGAAGGTGAAACGCTATGGCCAGCCCATACTGAGGTGGACAAAGCAGGGCTTGCCCTTGGCGTTGCTGCTGATGCTGGTGATTGCCCTGGCAGCTGTCTGGTGGCTGGGCCCCCTGTGGACGGTGGACGAATACCAACCTCTGGCCAGCGTCGCCACCCGCGTACTGGCGACGCTCGTGCTGCTGGTGCTGCCGTTGCTGGCGTGGGCCATTGCGCTGCGCAAACGGAACGTGGCGTTGGAAGCCGAGCGGACCCATGCGCAACAGCAACAGGACGATCCCTGCCTGCGGCACGTGCAAGCCCAGGAGCGGGATCTGGACAAGAGCCTCGGCGTGCTCCAGGCCAACCTGAAAGGCCGCAACGCGCTCTATCAATTGCCCTGGTATCTCGTGCTGGGCCAAGAGAACGCCGGAAAAACCAGTTTCATCAACCGCTCCAGCCAGACTTTCTCGCTGACCGGCGAGGTCAAGGCGGGCAGCCAACGGCTGGAGGCAGATCCCGATCGAATCTATCGGATCGACTGGTGGATAGGGGATCACGCCGTCCTGATCGATCCGCCTGGCGAACTGATCAGCCAGCCCCAGATTCCGGCACACCTGGTGCAGGCTGCCGCGTCCGAGGACCCGGAACCACCGGCGCCCGGCGCCGTCGTGCAACCTCCGCGCTTGCCCGAGGATCTGCATCCCCGCCTGTGGGAGAGCTTCGTAGGCTGGTTGGGGCGCAATCGCAGCCGCCGGCCGCTCAACGGCGTCGTGCTGATTGTCAGCCTGGTTACCTTGCTCAATCAGCAGCCCAGCGATCGCAAGGCGTTGGCTTCGTTATTGCGGGCCCGGCTGGCCGAGCTCACGCGTCAACTGGGTACCCGGCCTCCGTTGTATGTCGTATTGAGCAAGTTCGACCTGCTCGAAGGCTTCGAGCCGCTATTTGCCCGGCTGACCAAGTCCGTGCGCGAGGACATTTTCGGCTTTACGTTTACGCTGGACGCCTTACATCGTTACGACGCCTGGCGCGACGAACTTGGCGCGCAATACGACGAGTTCCTCAAGCGCCTCAATGAGCAGGTATTCGATGCGTTGGCGGATGTGCGCGAACTGAGTCAGCGCGAAGCCCTCTATTCGCTGGCCCGGCAGCTGACAGGCATGCGGGCGCTCTTGCTGGAGTTTCTGACCGATGTGTTGGGCAGCGATCGATATCTCACGCCGGCATTGCCGCGCGGCGTATTTCTGTCGTCGGTTTTTCAGCAAGGCGTGCTGACCAACGCCTTTCTGTCATCTGCGTCGCAAAACTACGATATCCGCGAGCCGGTTCCGACCGCGCACCCCAGCGGGCGTGCGATGGTGTACTTTGCCCAGCACCTGTTCCAGCGTGTCGTTTACCCCGAGGCCGGTCTTGCCGGCGACAACCCGCGCGTGCGGGCCGAGAAAAGGCGGGCGATGGTATTGCGCTTCTGTGCGGCGTCGCTGGGAAGCGCGGTCCTTATTGGTGGCTGGTATCACTACTATGGCGTGAACCGGGACAAGGCCATGAGCGTGCTGGAGCGCAGCCGCGCCTTCAGCGCCCACGCCATCGACGGCAAGCTGGATACGACTGGCCGCAATCTGCTCCAACCGCTGGATCAGATCAGCAGCGCGGTGGCGGTCTATGGCGATCACCGCGAGGCGTGGCCGTTCGTGGCAGACATGGGCCTTTATCAGGGATGGAGGATTGGGCCAAAAGTGGATCAGGCCTATCTCACGCTGTTGTCTCAACGATTCCTGCCGGCGCTCGCCGATGGCGTGATGGAGCATCTTGACGGGACGGTGGTGGACAGCGATGCGCAGCTGGAGGCGTTGCGTGTGTACCGCATGATCGAAGACCGCCCCAATCGCCGGCCGCCGGTCGTAGAGCGTTGGATGGGGCATCAATGGGCCCAGGCGTTCCCCGGTGAAGACAAGGTGCAACGCGCCTTGATGCGGCACCTGGATTACGCCATGAAGTATGCCGATACCCAGTTGCCTCAGTTTCACGAGCGCGTGTCGGTCGTGCAGCGCGAGCTGCGGCAGATCCCGCTGCCGCAGCGCGTTTACATGACCATGCGCCGTCAAGCGGGCGACACCCTTAGGTCGCCGCTCGACCTGCGCAACGAGATCGGTCCGGCCTTTGACGTCGTCTATCAGCCCACGGCCTCGGACAAGGAAGGGGCGCCGGAGCTTGTGTCCGATGGCCGCATCGATGCGCTGTTGACGGCCAAGGGATTCCACGGCTACTTTGCGCCGCACAGCCAGGATCTGACCGAGCTGGCAATGATCGATCAATGGGCGTTGGGCGAGCGGCGCAACATCGATTATTCGCAGGCCGACAAGCGCGCGCTGGCCGATCGAATCCAGGCCATCTATGGCCGCGACTACATCGACACGTGGCAGCGCAACCTCAATCAGCTGGAAGTGCGCGACTTTCACGACCTGGCCGAGGCGGTCAATGTCCTGGGCGCGGTGACCAGCCCCGCGGCGCCGTTGCGCCGGCTGGTGGAAACGGTGCGCGACAACAGTGAGTTCGGCGAGGCGCAGGCGGCGGGCGCTTCCGCCGTCGTCAGTAAGGGTCCCACGCCCGCCCAATCTGTGGGCGTGACGGACAGGGCTGCCGCCGCCAAGGAAGGGCAAGAAGCCGGGCCGATTCTTGGCATCGCGCGCGCGTTTGCGCCCATGAGCCAACTGTTGCAGGCCAAGGGGGATCGGGCGTCTTATCTGGACGAGGCCCTGGTGGCAATTTCAAGCGTGCAGGACAAGGTGCGCACGGTGCACGACAGCCCCGATCGCGGCAAGACAGCGCTTGGCGTGGTGCTGGAGCGTTT
>JAEYVD010000767.1 GCA_023432075.1 Pseudomonadota bacterium
CCTCGAGCGGGGATTCGACCGCAACGTCGTAAACCTTGGAAGTCAGGATGCGTTTCAGATAATCAGTGGACATGGACCGCGCGACAGGGCAAGAGTGGGGACTGGCCAGGATTATTGCAGGGAATGCGTGTCGCCTTCCCGGTTTCCCGCGGCTACACTGCCGCAACCATGGAAGAAAGTCTCTTATCCGCAGTTCATTGGCTCTTGGGGGTGCTTGCGCTGCCCTCGGTGGGCCTGTCGGCCATCTTCACCGTCTCGCTCGTGTCCGCGACTCTGCTGCCGCTGGGCTCCGAGCCGGCGGTGTTCGGCTATATCAAGCTCTCGCCGGACATGTTCTGGCCCGCCATCCTGGTGGCGACGGCCGGCAACACCGTGGGCGGGGCGATCAGCTACGCGATGGGGCTGGGCGCCGAGAAGGCAGTTGAGCGGTGGAAGGAAAAGCACCCTCATCCGCATCCCAAGGCCACCGAAGGCGGCCGCATGCGCGGGCGCTGGAACGAACGCGCCCACGACTGGCTGCATCGGATGGGGCCGCCCGCGCTGCTGTTGTCCTGGCTGCCGGCCGTGGGCGATCCCCTGTGCGCGGTCGCGGGCTGGCTGCGCCTGTCCTTCTGGCCCTGCGTCTTCTACATGGCCATCGGCAAATTCATGCGCTATCTGTTCATGACTGCCGGTCTGCTCTGGTTCTTCCCGGGCAAAATCTAGCGCTGACGCGTCACTTAAACGGGGACGAAACAAGTCGTCCCCGTTGCGCTTTTGCACGGCTTGCCCGGCTTATTCGGGGCCAGGTCGGGACAATGGCATAAAATACTTTTTTAAGGGCCCCCTCTTGCCGCCATGAACGCCCCACTCGCCAGCCACATCTTGAACGGGGCGATGCCGCCCGCCGCACCCGCGCGACTGCGCGAAATCCCCTACAACTACACGTCGTTTTCCGACCGCGAAATCGTGGGCCGGTTGCTGGGCGAAGACGCCTGGAGCCTGCTGAGCGATCTGCGCGGCGAGCGCCGCACGGGCCGTTCCGCCCGGATGCTCTACGAAGTGTTGGGTGATATCTGGGTCGTACGCCGCAACCCTTACCTGCAGGACGACCTGCTCGACAATCCCAAGCGCCGCAAGCAGCTCATCGAGGCCTTGCATCACCGCCTGGGCGAAATCGACAAACGTCGCGAACCGGGCGCGCCCGCCGAGGCCGGCCACGATCCGCATCGCGACGAGAAGGTCGTCGGGCTGCTGGCCCGCGCGCGTTCGGCCATCGCCGCCTTTGAAGGCGAGTTCGACCAGACCGCCATGATGCGCAAGCAGGCGCAGAAGGTGCTGGGCCGCATCACCGCCCGCGACAACATCAAGTTCGACGGCCTGTCGCGCGTGTCGCACGTCACGGACGCGACCGACTGGCGCGTGGAATATCCCTTCGTCGTGCTCACGCCCGACACCGAGGACGAGATCGCCGCGCTGGTCACCGCCTGTATCGAACTGGGCCTGACCATCGTGCCGCGTGGCGGCGGCACCGGGTACACCGGCGGCGCCATTCCGCTGACCTGGAAGTCGGCGGTCATCAACACCGAGAAATTCGACAAGCTGGGCAAGGTCGAGTCCTGTATCCTGCCCGGCCTCACCGAACCCGTTGCGGTCATCCACGCCGGCGCCGGCGTGGTCACCAAGCGCGTGTCCGAAGCGGCCGAGGCGGCCGGCTTCGTGTTCGCCGTGGACCCAACGTCCGCCGAAGCGTCGTGCGTGGGCGGCAACATCGCCATGAACGCCGGCGGCAAAAAGGCCGTGCTGTGGGGCACCGCGCTGGACAACCTGGCCTGGTGGCGCATGGTCGATCCGGATGGCAACTGGCTGGAAGTCACGCGCCTGGACCACAACATGGGCAAGATCCATGACGTGGAAGTGGCCCGCTTCGAGCTCAAGTGGTTCGACGGCAAGGGCAAGCCCGGTGAACGCCTGCTCAAGACCGAGACGCTGGAGATCCAGGGTCGGGTGTTCCGCAAGGAAGGCCTGGGCAAGGACGTCACCGACAAGTTCCTGGCGGGCCTGCCCGGCATCCAGAAGGAAGGCTGCGACGGTCTCATCACGTCGGCGCGCTGGGTGCTGCACCGCATGCCGCGCCACACGCGCACCGTCTGCATGGAATTCTTCGGGCAGGCGCGCGACGCCATCCCGTCGATCGTCGAGGTCAAGGGTTACCTGGACGGCGAAGGCAAGGCGCGCGGCGCCATCCTGGCCGGCCTGGAGCACCTGGACGAACGCTATCTGCGCGCGGTGGGCTACGCCACCAAAAGCAAGCGCGGCGTGCTGCCCAAGATGGTCCTCATCGGCGACATCGTCGGCGATGACGACGACGCGGTGGCCGCGGCCGCCAGCGAGGTCGTGCGCCTTGCCAACACGCGCCACGGCGAAGGCTTTGTGGCCGTCAGCCCCGAGGCGCGCAAGAAATTCTGGCTGGACCGTTCACGCACCGCCGCGATCGCGCGTCACACCAACGCCTTCAAGATCAACGAAGACGTCGTGATCCCGCTGCCCCGCATGGGCGAATACACGGATCACATCGAACGCATCAACATCGAGCTCTCCACCAGCAACAAGCTCAAGCTGCTGGGGGAACTTGACGCCTATCTGTGCACGCCGCTGCCGGTGGGCAAGATCGACGATGCCGACATCGAAACCACCCGCGCTGAAGCGCTTGCCGAGCGCACGCGCCAGGCCATCGAACTGATCGCCGCCACGCGCCAGCGCTGGCAATGGCTGCTGGACAACCTGGACCTGCCGCTGGGCGAGGCGCTGCCGCAACTGGACGGACTGGGTCTTGGCGACCTGCGCGCCACGTTGACCCAACGCCTGGCCGCACAGCCCGGCGCACGCGTCTTTGACGTGGTGCAGGACCGCACCATCCGCGTCTCCTGGAAGACCGAGGTGCTGGCGGGCCTGCAACGCGCCTTCTCGGGCGCGGCCTACAAGAAGATCGTCGACGAACTCGTCGCCATTCACGCCCGGGTGCTCAAGAGCCGCGTGTTCGTCGCGCTGCACATGCATGCCGGCGACGGCAACGTGCACACCAACATCCCGGTCAACTCGGACGACTACGAAATGCTGCGCGAGGCCCATGCGGCTGTCGAGCGCATCATGCAGATCGCCCGCGACCTGGACGGCGTGATCTCCGGCGAACACGGCATCGGCCTGACCAAGTACGAGTTCCTGACCGAGGCCGAGCTGGCCCCGTTCCAGGACTACAAGCGCCGCGTCGACCCGAATGGCCACTTCAACGCCGGCAAGCTCATGCCCGGCGCGGACCTGCGCCACGCCTGGACGCCCAGCTTCAACCTGATGGGCCACGAGTCGCTGATCATGCAGCAAAGCGACATCGGCGCCATCTCGGAATCGATCAAGGACTGCCTGCGCTGCGGCAAGTGCAAGCCGGTGTGCGCCACGCACGTGCCGCGCGCGAACCTGCTGTACTCGCCCCGCAACAAGATCCTGGCCACGTCGCTGCTGGTCGAAGCCTTCCTGTACGAAGAGCAGACCCGCCGCGGCGTCAGCCTGAAGCACTGGGAAGAGTTCGAAGACGTTGCCGACCACTGCACCGTCTGCCACAAGTGCTACAACCCCTGTCCGGTCGACATCGACTTCGGCGACGTGTCGATGAACATGCGCGCCGTGCTGCGCCGCATGGGCCGCAAGTCGTTCAACCCGGGCACGGCCAGCGCCATGTTCTTCCTGAACGCCAAGGATCCGGCCACCATCAATGCCACGCGCAAGGCGATGGTGGGCGTGGGCTACAAGGTGCAGCGCGCCGCGCACGACCTGTTCTCGGGCCTGGTCAAGAAGCAGACGGCCAAGCCGCCGGCCACGGTGGGCAAGCCGCCGCTGCGCGAGCAGGTGGTGCACTTCGTGAACAAGAAGATGCCGGGCGGGCTGCCCAAGCAGGCCGCGCGCAAATTGCTCGACATCGAAGACGCGAACTACGTGCCGATCATCCGCGACCCCAAGGCCACCACGGCCGACACGGAAGCGGTGTTCTACTTCCCGGGCTGCGGGTCCGAGCGCCTGTTCTCGCAGGTGGGCCTGGCCACGCAGGCGATGCTGTGGCACGCCGGCGTGCAGACCGTGCTGCCGCCCGGCTACCTGTGCTGCGGCTATCCCCAGCGCGGCAACGGCATGACCGACAAGGCCGAGCAGATCATCACCGATAACCGGGTGCTGTTCCACCGCGTCGCCAACACGCTGAACTACCTGGACATCAAGACTGTGGTGGTCAGCTGCGGCACCTGTTACGACCAGCTTGCCGGCTATGAATTCGAAAAGATCTTCCCCGGCTGCCGCCTGATCGACATCCACGAATACCTGCTTGAAAAAGGCATCAAGCTGGAAGGGGCCAAGGGCGTGCGCTATATGTACCACGACCCCTGCCACACGCCGATGAAGCTGCAGGAACCCATGAAGACCGTGCGCGCGCTGGTGGGTGATGGCGCGGTCAAGAGCGACCGCTGCTGCGGCGAGTCGGGCACGCTGGCCGTCAGCCGCCCCGACATCTCCACGCAGGTGCGCTTTCGCAAGCAGGAAGAGCTGCAGAAGGGCGATGCCGCGATCCGCAGCGACGGCTTCACAGGCGACGTGAAGGTCCTGACCTCGTGCCCGTCGTGCCTGCAAGGCTTGTCGCGCTACGAGGGCGACACCGGCATGGAAGCTGACTACATCGTGGTCGAGATGGCGCGTCACATCCTGGGCGAAGGTTGGATGGAAGACTACGTGCGCCGCGCCAACGCGGGCGGGATCGAACGGGTCCTGGTGTAATCCGCGCCTGCGCAATCAAGAACCGCGGCCAGCGATGGCCGCGGTTTTTTTTTGCGCCGCGCCATGCAGAGGGACGTCGCGTTGACTCCACTACGCGCTGCCGCGCTGAACGGGTGGACAAAATGGTCTCGCCTCGTCCGTTTCCATGAGAGCCGGGCGCTAGAGTGGCGCCTGGCCGCGTATTGGACAGAACATTCGGTATGCCGGCGGATTGGGCGGTTTCGAGGAGGCGTGGGCGTGACCAGAAAGACTGCTGCAGCGGGGAGGACGGCAATTTCCCCGCCGGTCGGCTATGCAGGAATACACGGTGGCATTGTCGAACTGCTGGACGCAACGCGTCAGGTTGCCGCGCGCAGTGTCAACGCCTTGATGACGGCCAGCTACTGGGAGATCGGCCGCCGCATCGTACAGGCAGAGCAGAAGGGCAAGAGGTGAGCCGGCTACGGTGAGCAACTGATCTCTCGGCTGTCTGCGGACCTGAGCCAGCGCTTCGGCCGGGGATTCAGCCCGGACAACCTGGAGAACATGCGTCAGTTCTTTCTTGTGTACCCCACGCCACCAATTTCCGAGACACCGTCTCGGAAATTCGGCCTCACAGGCCACGTGCCGTTATTTCAACTGCCATGGTCGGCGTATGTCCGTCTGATGGCGGTAAAGAATGCTTCTGCGCGCCAATTCTATCTGGAAGCTGCCTTGGTGCAGCGACTTGAAGACTTCCTGCTTGAACTCGGCGAAGGGTTCGCCTTTGTCGGTCGCCAGCGCAGACTGCGGATCGATCAGACGTGGTATCGCGTGGATCTGTTGTTGTTCCATCGCAAGCTGCGATGCCTGGTCATCATCGATCTGAAGCTGGGCAGTCTGACCCACGCGGACGTGGGCCAGATGCACATGTACTGCAACTACGCCAAAGCGCATTGGGCGTACATCGATGAGAATCCCCCGGTCGGCCTGATCCTGTGTGCCGACAAGGGGCATGCCCTGGCGCGCTACGCGCTGGAGGGACTGCCGACGAAGGTCATGGCCGCCAACTACCGCACCGTGCTGCCCGATGCCGAGTTGCTGCAAAAAGAGCTGGAGAATGCACGCAAGCTTATCGAAGTCAGGGGCGCGAAGTTTCGAGGGGCGAAGCGGCCATAGGCCGCGCGCCACAGTTGTTCGGCCGTGGGATTTGAGGCTTTTGCTCCCTGTTGAACATGAAAAACCCCCCTTGAAACGCCAAAAACCGCTCCCATACTTGGGACTGAAGCGATCAGACGTGCGGTCGCGGTGGTGGCGATTGTGGCGCGTCTGCATCGGTCCCTTTTTTGATTCGAGGAGACCTTCATGAGCAACTTTCCGTTCAACGACAGCGGTTTCGCGTCGGCCTTCGACGCCATTCAGGAACACATGGGCCGCGTGCTGCGCGGCGCTGGGGTGCCTGCCGCCTTGCGCGCCACGCCCCAGGGGTACTTTCCCCCCGTCAACGTCGGGGTGTCCGGCGATTCGATCGAAGTGGTCGCGTTCATTCCCGGCGTGGATCCGGAAGGCTTGAACGTGTCGATCGAAAAGAGCCTGTTGACCATCAGCGGCGAACGCAAGCCGCAGGACCTGCCGGAAGGCGCCCGTTACTACGCGCGCGAGCGCACGCAGGGCCGCTACACGCGCGTCATCGAGCTGCCGGCCGACGCGGACCCGGACAATGTGCAGGCGCGTTACACGGACGGCTGCCTGGCCATTTCGATCAAGCGAAAGGAATCGGCCAAGCCGCGCACCGTGACCGTGCAGTGATCCGCCAACGCAACCGCATAGGAGTATCGATCATGAATGAACGCAAAGACTTGACCGTGCCCGCCGAAGCGGCCGTCTCCGAGAAGCGCGACGGACGCGGGGTGACCGTGCCGTCCGTGGATATCTACGAGGACAAGGAAGGCATCACGCTGCTTGCGGACCTGCCGGGCGTGTCCAAGGAAAGGCTGCGCATCAACGTCGAGGCTGACGTACTGCAGATCGAGGGCGAGGCCTCGGTCGAGACGCCGAGCGACCTGCGGCTGGTGCTGGGTGAAATGCGCGCGCCACTCTTTCGCCGGGCGTTTCGGCTGGGACAGGAGTTCGACCGCGCACAGATCAGCGCGAGCCTGAAGCAGGGCCTTCTGACGCTGCGCATTCCGCGCGTGCGCGAGGCGCAGCCCCGGCAGATTCCTGTCGTGGCGGGGTGATTCGGGCGTCGGGCCGCCTTTGGCGCGGCCCACAGGTGTCAGACACTCGATGCGCCGCCACGGCAAGCCGGCGACTGTCTTAGCGGGGTGTCTGACACCGTACCGAGCACGCCCATGAAAAAAAGCCGCGGTCAGTCGACCGCGGCTTTCTTGTTGATGCGTGACGCCGGGCCGCCCCGGCCTTGCCAGGCGTAGGCCATGGAATTGCGCCGTTGACCGGGTCAGGATTGGCCCGGGCGGGCCAATGTTGGCCCAATTTTTTATCGTTGAATCTCAAACACTTAAGAAAAATCGGGTCATGGTTGGCCCGAATATCCCCTCAAAAAAACAGTTCTCGCGGTATCTGTAACCCCGGACTGGCTGGGTTTGCAGAATCCCCGTCGTAACCCTCTGATTATCAAAGAGAAGGGAGGGTCGGAAAATTCTGGCATGAAGTTTGCATATTTCCCTGCGTTCACCGATGACGCAGCGGGATGTTCAGACGCGGGTCACGGCACAAAAGCGCTCGCCGCTGCACCAGGCTATTGCTGGCACCGAATTGCCGGTCAGCTCCATCAACGTTGATTCCGGGCAATCGCCCCGGTTATCCCTGAGCTTGCCATGCCCGTCCAATCTGATCTGCGCTTCACGTTCGACCTCCTGGGCGGCAACATGCGTGATGCCTTCGAGGTCATTCGGTTCGACCTGCACGAAGCGCTCTCCGAGACGTTTCTGCTCACGGTCGAGCTGACCAGCGCCAACCCCGCCGTGAATTTCGGGCAGGTGCTTGACCGTCCCGCGTGTCTGACCATTTGGCATGGCGAGACCCCGGTGCGCTATGTCCACGGAACGGTCTCCTCCTTTGCCCAGGGCGACACGGGTTTTCGGCGCACGCGCTACTCGGCGGTTGTCGAGCCCCGCCTGGCGCGCTTAAAGCTCAGTTCCGACTGGCGCATCTTCCAACGCCTGACCGTCCCGCAAATCACCGAGGCCGTACTCAAGGCGCATGGCCTTACCCAGGACTACGAGCAACGCAGCACCACCGAGCACCAGGCTCGCGAATACTGCGTGCAAGCGGGCGACACTGATTACGACTTCGTCGAGCGCATCATGCGCGAGGAAGGGTTCTTCTACGCCTTCCGTCACAGCGCCGAGGGCCATCAACTGGTCCACAGCGACCGCCTTTTCATTCACGGCCGCGTGGGCGACGAGCCAGTGCAGTACAACCCCACGCCGGGCGGCGACCAGCCGCAACCCGCGCTCCACCGATTTGCCTACAACGAGAACGTGCGCACCGCGCGACAAACGCAACGCGACTACACCTTTCACCATCCCCGCTACACGCATCAGCACAGCAGCAACGGATGTGATCTTGATCATCAGGGCCGGCAATACGAGCGCTACGACTATCCCGCGCGCGCGAAGTTCGACGAGGCCGGCAGGCCCTTCGTCCAAAGCCGCCTGCGTGGGCATAGGCGAGATGCGCGTATTGCCCTGGTCGAAGGCGATGATCCGCGACTGCAGCCCGGCATCTCCTTCACACTGGCCGGACATCCGCGCCAGGACATGAACCGAGGCTGGCGCCCGGTCCGCATCGTCCACCGGGGCATTCAACACACCAGTCAGGCCGAGGAGAGCGCACAGGCCCAACCGGGAACTCACTATCGCTACGAGGCCGAATTGGTTCCGGATGACGCCGAGTGGCGCGCGGAACCGCTGCCCCGACCTCGCATCGAGGGACCGCAGAACGCGGTCGTGGTCGGTCCTCCCGGCGAGGAGATCTACACCGACGAATACGGCCGGGTAAAGGTGCAGTTCCCGTGGGACCGCGAGGGCAATCATGACGAGCACAGCGCCTGCTGGATCCGCGTCTCGCAAAACATCGCGGGCGCCACTTGGGGCCGCATGGCCATCCCGCGCGCCGGTCAGGAGGTCATCGTTTCGTACTTGGACGGGGACCCTGACCAGCCCGTGATCACCGGCCGCGCCTACAACCGCCTGCAATTACCGCCCTACGAACTCCCGCGCCACAAGACGCGGATGACGATCAAGAGCAAGACCCACGAGGGCGAGGGGTTCAACGAACTGCGTTTCGAGGACGAGAAGGACCAGGAAGAAATCTACGTCCACGCGCAGAAAGACCAGAATATCCACGTCAACCACGACGAAACGACATTTGTCGGTCATGATCGCGGCGAACAGGTCGAACACGACGAAACCACAGCCATCGGCCACGACCGCAAGGAGACCGTGGGTAATGACGAGCAGGTGTACGTCGGACAGGACCGGCGGCGCGACATCGGCCGAGACGACTTTCTGCACGTGGGGCGTAACCACTCCATCCACACAGCCAAGGATCGCACCGAAGAAGTGGGCAACAACCGCCGCGACAAGACTGCGGCCAATCATTGGGTGAGCATCGGCGGGCACCAGGAACACACCGTCGAGGGTCACGCGGAACTGCAGGCTGGCCAGGCGATCCGCCGGCGTTCGTCGGTTATCGAATTGCAGGCTGGCGATGTGTTCTGCCTGAAGGGCCCTGGCGGATCCATCACTTTGCATTCGGACGGCATCACCCTGAGTGGGGTGCAGGTTCAGATGAAAGGGCCGCTGCAACTGCTGGCAAAAGGCCACGGCAATCCCTTTGCCATTGAGGGCAATCCCAATGCAGGGGCCGAAAGCGACTTCTGCCTGGATTGCTTCCTGCGTGCAGCGCGCACGGGTAGCCCGGTGGTGCCCGCATGAGCATTCCGACGTACAGCTATTTCCTCTTTGATGGCGCACTGCTGCATGACATTGCCCTTTGTGACCGCATCCTTGAAGCACCCGATATCCGCCTGCTCTATGAGGACGAAGGGCCCCAAGCTGCCCGTGTTGGTCCGCTGCTGCTGCCTGCATGTCAGTCCGTGGGTCAGCTGATGAACCAGATTTCCGCCGGCAATCCGGATGTGGTGTTCGGATATGGTGTGTTGCGCGGCTCAGCGTCAATGGAGCAAGTCTTGCGGCACTTGCATCAACTGCGGTTCATCCATGCCAGCAGCGGAACACGCTACTACTTCCGATTCGCCGACGGCCGTGCGTTTTCCAATGTCTGGCACACGCTCTCTCCCGAACAGCGCCAGGCCGTATTGGGTCCGCTAAAGGAGTGGCATCACCATGACATGGCGGGCAGGCAGCAGTGCGCTCGTCAAGATCCAGTACGTTCGGCGCGCCCTGGAGATTCGATGCCGCTGCAACTCCAACCCGAACAATGGCATCGGATGCTCAGTGCCACCCGAGTCGGCGAACTATTTCTCGCCGCATCGAACGTCAACCATCGCGTGCCCGCGCAAGGCACAAACGCCCAGCGCTTTGACTGGACTGCTCAGCTCCATGAACGCCTGCAGCGACTGCAGGTGCGCGACACGGCAGTAAGAACGTCTGCCGTATTGGTGGTATGGCAGACGGCGGCGCAAGTGTTGCACGACGACCGATTCGAGGCGGCGTTAAGGCAAGCAAACCGGAGCGGCAATGTCAGCGGCATCCTGGCATTTAGCCCGACTTCTTCGATTCGGGAGGGCAAGTTGAGATGACGGCCGGCATCAGACTGGCGATGGCATTGCTTGTTCTGCTTGGCTTGGCCGGGTGCGATGCTGTCCAACCCAAGGAAGCCATGGTGCCTGTCTCCCTGACAGGCATCGACCACCTGCCCGACCACCTTAGCGTTCAAGACTTTTGGGTCAACGGCGCCAGCGGACATCAAGCGGGTACAGGAGGCAGCATTGTTTGCTGCGCGAGGCTGCCCCAGAAATGGCGGCCGGACCTCACCGCGGTGGTGAGCTGGCATGTGACCAACTGGCGGGACTGTGGAGGCGAACGTCGCGAGCGCCGGGTTCCGGTGGAGCAGTATGAGCAGGTGGGGCGTCTGTATATCCACTTCCTGTCGGACGGAAGCGTCCGCGCCATTTCATCGAACATCAGTCCCGGGTACGGGAATGATGAGTACCGCGGCCCGCAAGACTCCATCCCGGATAAGAATCCCTGGCACGCCTTCGGCGACTATGGCGAACGGTGTCCCCCTCGTGGTGGGCCCGTTGTGATGGAGGAGGCGGACTGATATGCACTGCGCCACGCGGTTGACGATGCGGT